>NZ_BAABJO010000012.1:0-241221 GCF_039543345.1 Pseudonocardia adelaidensis
GCCCCTGCGCCGGCCTGACCCTCTACGCCGTCCTCCGCGAACTCCAGACCCTCCTCAGCATCTGGACCGGCGCATGCCACACCTGCAAACGCCCCTACCCCGCACCGACCTAACAAAGCCCTACTAGGAGGGCGGTCCTGCGCTGACGTGGTCAGGGCAGGAAGTCAGCGGCGTTCGCCCGCGCCCACTGCGCGAAGGTGGTGGCGGGCGCGCCGGTCACCCGCTCCACCGTGGGCCGCACCTGCGCGGGCCAGTCCACCGCGCCCTTCAGGATCGTGTCGACGTACCACCGCGCGGTGTCTCCCATGGTCGGCTCCAGCGCCGCGACCGCCTCGTCGCGGGTGACCGTCTCGAACCGCACGGGCCTGCCGCGCGCGACCCCGATGCGATCGGCGAGGTCGACCCTGGTGAGCACCTCGGGACCGGTCAACGGCAGTGCCCGGCCCTCGTAGCCGTCGGACGTCAGAACCGTGGCGGCGACCCGCGCGATGTCGTCCATCGCGATCGGGGCGCTGCGGCCCTGCGGGTACGGCTCGCGGACCGCGTCGGTCTCGATGATCTGCCGGGCCCAGCTCAGGGTGTTCTCCATGAAGTCGCCGGGGGACAGGTGGGTCCACGACAACCCGCTCGCCTCCACCGCCGTGGCGACGCCGCCCCACCAGCTCTCGTGCTCGCCGGACAGGTCGACGATGCGCTTCACCCCCGCCTCCCGGGCCAGCCGGAGCACCTCCTCGACCGTCTCCGGGGCCGGCGCGAGGTACATCGCCTCGACCCCGTCGAACGCCGCGGGCAGGGTCGCCGGCCTGCGCAGGTAGCCGACGGCGATCTCCACGCCGTCCGGCAGCGCGGCCTTGGCGGGGTTCGTGGTGAGCGCCCGGACCGCGCCGGCCCCGCGGGCGAGCAGGTGGTCGACGACCTTCCGCCCGATGTTCCCGGTCGCACCCGTCACCAGGATCGTCATGACCACTCCTACCAGTACAGTGTACGCAGAAGTGTAACGCGGCCCGGAAGAACGCGAACACGGGACGTTTACCGGGATCTCGCCCCGTTACCGAGGGGAACAGTGCGGCAATACAAGATCTTGATCCGCGGCCCCGCCGGAACCGTGTCCGGTCGGAGCACGGGCGGGGCCGCGGCGCGGGGATGATCGATCTGAACGGTGGCCGCGCGACCTCCAGCCGTGACCTGGGCGAGATCTTCGAGTGCGCATCGTGCCACCGGCCTGGGAATGGACCGAACGGCTGCCGCCGCGTTTCGTCTCGGGACGATCACAGGTCGCCCGGTCGGCGATCCGCCCGGCGCGCCGCACGACCCGCTCGCGCGCGGGGACGTGCCACTTGCGGTACGCCGCCGTCGGCAAGCGGCAGGAAGCGTCCGAACCGCAAAGAAGAACGGTCACCGCCTGAACGCGTTACGTCGCGTTCGGTCCAATGATTACGGCGTACGGCGCAATCCACCGCCATTCGTCGCGCCGGTGAACGCTTCCGGCCCACTGCCCTCTCAGCTTCGCAACCACAACGTGACGGCACCTCATACGGTCACCGGCCATGGACCAGCGGCTACTGCGTGCAACGTGGTTGGGCGTACTCGGGGTGATCATATTCGCGCCGACGTTCGCCTACCTCACGCTGCCGTCGGTCGCGCACCTCGGGCTCCCGTCGACCGGTGGCCTCTGGCACCAGCTCTCCGCCATCACCGGGCTGCTCGCGCTGTCGGCGCTCGTCTGCGCGGCCGTGCTGCCGTCCCGGCTCAGGTCGCTCAACCGCGCGTTCGGCATCGAGTCGGTGATCGACGTGCACCGCTTCCTCGGCGTCGTCACGGCCGCTCTGGTCTTCGCCCACCTCGCCTGCGTGGTGGCCGCCAAGCCGGCCAACATCAACCTGCTCGACCTCACCACGGCCCCCGGGCGGGCCAAGGCGGCCACCGTGTCGACGCTCGCGCTCGTCGCGGTGGCCGTGCTGACGGTGCTGCGCAACCAGGCCCGGCTGTCCTACGAGCTGTGGAAGTGGTCGCACGTCACGCTCGCGGCCACCGCGCTCGTCGCCGCGGCCCTGCACGTCTGGCTGCTCGACCAGCTCATCCGCGACACCGTGATCGGCACGATGTTCGTGCTCTTCGCCCTGCTGCTCGCGGTGGTGCTCGGGCACCGCTGGGTGTGGCGGCCCATGTGCGACCCGTCGACGGAGTTCGTCGTGCGCGACATCCGGCGCGAGAACCGCACCGTGAGCACGCTGGTGCTCGCACCGCGCAGCCGCGGCGGCCGGCCGGCCACCACCTGGGCGTTCGCCCCCGGACAGTTCGCCTGGATCCGCCTCGACCGCTCCGTGATGGCCGAGGAACACCCGTTCACGATCGCCTCGAGCGCCCACTCCGACGCCACCGAGTTCACGATCCGCCACACCGGCGACTTCACCCGCGCGCTGCGCCGCCTCCCCATCGGCGCCACCGTGTGGGTGGACGGCCCGCACGGCGCCTTCACCAACGACGTCGAGACCTCAGCGGGCTTCGTCATGATCGCCGGCGGCGTCGGCATCACCCCGATGATGAGCATGCTGCGCACCGCCGCCCACCGGCGCGACCCCCGTCCGTACCGCCTCGTCGTGGTCGCGAGCGCGCCGTCGGACCTGCTGTTCCGCACCGAGCTCGCCCAGCTGCGGTGCCTGATCGACCTCGAGGTCACCGAGGTGCTGCGCCGACCGGTCGAGGGCTGGTCGGGACCCACCGGCGACATCGGCGTCGAGCTGCTCTCCGCCGTGCTCGGCGGGGCCCACCACGCCGAGGACGTGGACTACTTCATCTGCGGCCCGCCCGCCCTCGTCACCGACGCCCTCAGCGCCCTCGACCTACTCGGCGCCCCCATGGACCGGATCCACACCGAACAGTTCGACCTCGCTTGAGCGGTCGCTCCCCCCGCTCCCCCCTCGCTCCCCAAGAGGAAGGCCCAAATGCTCCGCCGGATCCCCCGACTACTCCGCAGCGCCGTGATCGTCGCCGTGCTCGTGGCCGTATCGGCCTCGGTCTACCAGTCCTGGGCCACCGGGGCCCCCGGCATGAACGGCTGGCAACAAACCCAGTGGGGCCCACTCGGGCCCGCCGACCGGGACCTGATCACCAAGGTCCGGATGGCCAATCTGTGGGAGGGACCCACCTCGCAGCAGGCCGAGCAGATGGCCACCAGCGCCGACGTGCGTGAGGTCGGCCGCAAGCTCGCCGCCGAGCACGCCCAGCTCGACGAGGAGACGCGCAAGGTCGCCAACCAGCTCGGCGTCCCGCTGCCGAACGGGCCCAGCTCCCAGCAGATGGGATGGATGGCCGAGATCTCGTCGAAGACCGGGTCGGACTACGACCGCACGTACGTCCAGCGCGTGCGCGAGGCCCACGCCCAGGTCCTCCCGGTGATCTCCGAGGTGCGCACCACCACCCAGAACGACCTGGTCCGCCAGTTCGCCATCACCTCCGCGGAGTTCGTCAACCGCCATCACGAGTACCTGGAAAGCACCGGCCTCGTCGACTACGCCGCCCTGCCCCACCACAGCCCCGGTCTGTTCGGCGGCGGCACCCAGATGAGCGACCTGCTCGTGCCGTTCCTCGTGTTCATCGCCGCGCTGCTCGCCGCCGTCGCCCTCTTCTGGGGTCTGCGCAACCGCGCGACGTCCGGCCGCCGCGAGCGCATCACGGTCCCCCAGCCCCCGATGGCCCAACCCGCCACGCGCTTCCCCGAGTTCGCCGCCATGGCCGCGATCCCGGCGCCGCGCGCCGTCGGCCTCGACGACACCGGCCCGATCCCGGTACTCGACGATGTCCCGCTGGCCACGGTCACGGACAGCGGCTCCTACCAGGTGTCTCCGGACACTGCCACCGACTCCGGGGGCTACGGGGCCGTCAGCGACTCCGGCTCCCACCGAGCCGTCTCCACGTCCGGTTCCCACCGGATGCCGCGCTCCCGACGAGCACGGCACTCGATGCGGCGATAGCTCCCCCGATCATCCCGCCGCGAACATCCCGTCCCCGACCCTCGAACGGAGGACCCGTGTCCCCGACCAGCACAGCCAGGCACTCGAACCTACGCAAGATCTCCATCTGCGCCGCCGCCCTCGTGGTGACGCTCCTGCCCACCGCGTGTGGCGCCGCCTACGCCGACATCGGCCACGCCGGCCACACCTCCGAAGTCGTGGAGGTCGGCGGTGCCGACGCCGCCGAGCCGAGCGGCGACGGCGAGAACGACGGCAACGCGGACGACGCCAACGCGGACGACGCCAACGCGGACCAAGGCGACGCGGCAGGCGGCGAAACCGACCCCGCCGAGGAAGCCCCCGGCGTAGGCGACGACGCCGGCGCCGACGGCGGCGCGCAGAACGACCAGGGCAACAACGACGGCAACAACAACGACGGCAACAATCAAGGCGAGAACGCGAACAACCAGGGCGACGAAGCAGGGGTTGCCAAGAACGAACCCGGGAACCGTCGCAAAGGCAAGCAGGAGCCACCTCCCGCCAATGGGGGCGGCGGCAACGGCAACAACGGGCTGGACGTGCTCGGCACGGACTGCAAGAACAGCCAGCTGGAGCCGCACAACGGGTTCGAAGAGGCACCGCGCTGTGTCGAGACCTCGTTCGGTGAGGTCGCGGCGGAGGAGAAGAGCCCGTCGTTGCTCATCACCGAGGCCCCGCAGACGGTGCGCGCGGGCGAGGACTTCACCATCTCGGTGAGCAGCCGCAACCTCGTGCGCGACCGCTTCCTCGGCGCCGCGGCGGGCGGCTACTACCTGGAGAGCTCGTTCCTCAACGCGGACGGCTTCCAGCGCGGCCACTTCCACACGGCCTGCCGCATGCTCGAGAGCACGAACGAGGCACCCGACGCGGCACCGGACCCGGAGTTCTTCCTGGCCACCCAGGACAACGGCGGCGGCGCGGGCGCGGACACCGTCAAGATCACGGTCGACGGCGGCATGCCGAGCGCGGGCACGGCCCAGTGCGCCGTGTGGTCGGGTGACGGGTCGCACCGCATCCCGATGATGCAGCGGGCGAACCAGACCCCGGCGTTCGACGCGGTCCGGATCACGGTGCAGTGATTGGTCCGGAGCACTACTAGCCCGTTCTGAAAGCGGCGGAGCCGCTCGTACTTGCCCGTACGCAGCCGGCACCGCGGCGGGTTCTCAGACGTCGTCTCGCGAGGAAAGCCCCGACGTGGTGAACTGGCGTTCATGAGGAGGGGCTCCCGGAGCGAGACGGCGTCTGAGGTTCCGCTACCGGCACCGCAACGCAAGCCTCCACACAGTCCCTAGGCGAGACCGATGTCGGCCAGGCCGAGGAGCGCGCGGTAGCGCACACCCTCGGCCTCGATGGCCTCGCGGGCGCCGGTGTCGCGATCCACCACGGTCACGACGCCGGCGACCTCGGCCCCGGCCTCCCGCACCGCGCGGACGGCGGTGAGCACCGACGCGCCGGTCGTCGAGGTGTCCTCCACGACGAGCACCCGGCGGCCGCCGATGTCCGGTCCCTCGATGAGCCGCTGCAGCCCGTGCTGCTTCGTCGCCTTGCGGACGACGAAGGCGTCCACCGGCGGGGTGTCGGGCTCGATGGCCCGCTCGGCGGCAGCGGCGTGCAGCACGGCGTCGGCCACCGGGTCGGCGCCGAGGGTCAGGCCGCCGACGGCCGAGTACTCCCAGTCGGCGGTGAGCACCCGCAGCAGCCTGCCGACGAGCGGCGCGGCCCGGTGCTCGAGCGTGACCCGGCGCAGGTCCACGTAGTAGTCGGCCTCCGCACCCGAGGACAGCGTGACCCGCTCGTGCACGACGCCCAGCTCGCGCACCAGCCCCGCCAGCTCCTCGCGCTCGGTGTCGGCTGCACTCATCGGCGGCCACGCTCCACAGCGGCCATGAGCCGCCGCAGCAGCGGGCGCGGCAGCAGGTCGATCAATGTGGCGAACGCCTTGTACTGCGGGCTCGGCACGGACACCACCTTCCCCCTCGCCAGGTCGGCGAGGCACTCCTCCACGACGCGCTCGGCGTCCAGCCACATCAGCCCACGGCGCGCACCCACGTCCAGCCCTGCGCGCTCGTGGAACTCGGTGCGCACGAAACCGGGGCACAGCACGAGCGCCCGCACGCCGGTGCCGGCGAGCGTGGCGGCGATGCCTTCGGTGAAGACGGTGACCCAGGCCTTCTCGGCCGTGTACGTCGACCGGCTGCCGGTGGCGAAGCCGAGCATGCTCGCCACGTTCACGACGGCCCCGCGGCCCCGCTGGACCATCCCCGGCAGGGCGGCCCTCGTGAGCTGCAGCACGGCGGTGACATTGAGGTCGTGCTGGCCCTGCAGCAGGGCCGGATCGGCCTCGAGGAAGGGCCGCCGCTGGGTGGCGCCCGCGTTGTTGACGAGCAGGTCGACCGGCGCAGCCGGATCGGCCAACCGGTCGGCCACGCGGGCACGGCCCTCGACCGTGGCGAGGTCGGCCACCAGCACCTGTGCGGACACGCCGTGCTCGCGGTGGCGCGCGGCGGCCGCCTCGAGCCGGTCGCCGTCGCGGGCGACGAGCACGAGATCGCGGCCGTCCCGGGCGAGCCGAGCGGCGAAGGCGGCACCGATCCCCGCCGTCGCCCCCGTGATCAACGCAGTGGGCACGTGACGACCCTACTTGCGGGGCTCACGACTCCTTGCGCAGGCGGACCCCCAGCCCCTGCTCGAGCGCGGTGGCGAACTCGGCGAGGTCCGCGAGCAGATCCTGCACGCGGTCGGCGTTCGAGCTCAGCGGCGCCGTGGCCAGCACCCAGGACTCCTCGCCCCAGAGCAGCTCGACGTCGTCGCCGAGCGAGTCGGCCGCCGTGGCGAGCCGGGGCGTGAGCAGCGGCCGCACCGCCGCGGCGTCCGAGACGAACGCGTACCGCTCACCGACCGGCTGGAGCAGGTCGAGCCCCGCGTCGTCGGGCAGCGGGGCCGACGGGAGCCGCAGCTCGACGGCCGCCGGCAGCGGCTCTTGCAGCTGCACGGCCACGAGGATGGAGGTCAGCCGCCCTGCCTGCTCGTGGTCGAACACGTACGCCATCCGCGGCCCGGCCGGGGTGGGCACGTCGCCGCTGATCAGGTTGCGGGCCACGCCGGGACCGCCCTGGTGGATGGTGCCGTAGCGCCAGCGGCTCGGGAGCACCGGATCGGTGTCCAGAAACTCCCAGCCGCGCATCGCGGCCCACCGCCTCCGGTCCTTCGACCCCGAGCCGCGACGGCTGTCGGCCAGCAACAGTACGGCGCCGATCAACAGCGCGATCACGGCAATGACGAACCACACCGTCGACGAGAGACCCACGATCGAGCAGCGTAGCGGCGCAGGGCCGCTACGAGCGGGAACGCCACGGACCTCAGATCATGGTTGCCGGAAGACCCCGCCCCACGATCAGGGCGCCGGTGCCGCCCTCGGCCGTCGGATCGAGGTCGACCCGCACCGTGTCGCCCTCGCGGATCTCCCCGGCCAGCAGCTCCCTGGCGAGCTGGTCGCCGATGGCCGACTGCACGAGGCGGCGCAGCGGGCGGGCGCCGTAGACCGGGTCGAACCCGTTCATGGCGAGCCACTCGCGCCCCGCGTCGGTGACCTCGAGCGTGAGCCGCCGCTGGGCCAGCCTGCGGCGCAGCACGTCGAGCTGGATGTCGACGATCGAGGTGAGCTCCTCGGTGGACAGCGCGTGGAACACCACGACGTCGTCCAGCCGGTTGAGGAACTCCGGCTTGAAGTGCTGCCGCACGATCGTCATCACCGCGTCCTTGCGCCCGCGGTCGTCGAGCGCCGGATCGGCGATCGCCTGCGAGCCGAGGTTCGAGGTGAGCACCAGGATCGTGTTGCGGAAGTCGACCGTGCGGCCCTGCCCGTCGGTGAGCCTGCCGTCGTCGAGCACCTGCAGCAGCGTGTCGAACACGTCCGGGTGGGCCTTCTCGACCTCGTCGAACAGCACCACCGTGTACGGCCGGCGCCGCACCGACTCGGTGAGCTGCCCGCCCTGGTCGTACCCGACGTAGCCGGGCGGGGCGCCGACGAGCCGGGCCACCGAGTGCTTCTCGGAGTACTCGCTCATGTCGATGCGGACCATCGCCCGCTCGTCGTCGAACAGGAACTCGGCGAGGGCCTTCGCCAGCTCGGTCTTGCCGACACCGGTTGGGCCGAGGAACAGGAACGAGCCGGTGGGCCGGTTCTCGTCGGCGATGCCGGCGCGGGCCCGCCGCACGGCGTCGGACACGGCGCGCACGGCCTCGGCCTGGCCGACCACCCGCTTGCGCAGCTCGTCCTCCATGCGCAGGAGCTTGGCCGTCTCGCCCTCGAGCAGCCGCCCCGCGGGGATGCCGGTCCACGCGGACACGACGTCGGCGACGTCGTCCGGGCCGACCTCCTCCTTCAGCATCACGTCGGCATCGGGCGCCGTGACCGCGGTGGCCTCGGCGAGCTGCTTCTCCAGCATCGGGATGCGGCCGTAGCGCAGCTCGGCGGCCTTGCCCAGGTCGCCGTCGCGCTCGGCGCGCTCCGACTCCCCGCGCAGCCCTTCCAGCTGCTCCTTCAGCTCGCGCACCGACTCGATGGCGTGCTTCTCGTTCTGCCACCGCGCGGTGAGCGCCGAGAGCATCTCCCGCTGTTCGGCCAGCTCGGCCCGCAGCGCGGCGAGCCGGTCGACGGAGGCCGCGTCGGACTCCTTCTCCAGCGCCATCTCCTCGATCTCCAGCCTGCGCACGGCGCGCTCGACGCTGTCGATCTCCACCGGCCGCGAGTCGATCTCCATCCGGAGCCGGGACGCGGCCTCGTCGACCAGGTCGATCGCCTTGTCCGGCAGGAACCGGGCGGTGATGTAGCGGTCGGACAACGTGGCGGCGGCCACGAGCGCGGCGTCGGTGATCCGGACGCCGTGGTGCACCTCGTAGCGCTCCTTGAGCCCGCGCAGGATGCCGACGGTGTCCTCCACCGACGGCTCACCGACCAGCACCTGCTGGAACCGGCGCTCGAGCGCGGGGTCCTTCTCGATGCGCTGGCGGTACTCGTCGAGCGTGGTGGCGCCGACCATCCGCAGCTCGCCCCGCGCGAGCATCGGCTTGATCATGTTGCCGGCGTCCATCGCGCCCTCACCCGTGGCCCCGGCGCCGACGATCGTGTGCAGCTCGTCGATGAACGTGATGACCTGGCCCGCGCTGTCGGTGATCTCCTTGAGCACGGCCTTCAGCCGCTCCTCGAACTCGCCGCGGTACTTCGCACCGGCGACCATCGAGCCCAGGTCGAGCGCCACGACCCGCTTGCCGCGCAGCGACTCCGGGACGTCACCGGCCACGATCCGCTGGGCGAGGCCCTCGACGATCGCGGTCTTGCCGACGCCCGGCTCGCCGATCAGCACCGGGTTGTTCTTGGTGCGTCGCGAGAGCACCTGCACGACCCGGCGGATCTCCGTGTCGCGCCCGATCACCGGGTCGAGCTCGCCCTTGCGGGCCCGCTCGGTGAGGTCGACGCCGTACTTCTCCAGCGCCTGGTAGGTGCCCTCCGGGTCGGGGCTGGTGACGCGGCTGGACCCGCGGACCTTCGCGAAGGCCTCGCGGAGCGCGTCCGGGGTGGCGCCGTGGCGGCGGAGCAGGTCGGCCACCTGGCTCGGGGCCGACGCGAGCCCGACGAGAAGGTGCTCGGTGGAGACGTACTCGTCGCCCATCTCGGTGGCGAGCTGCTGGGCGGCGTTGATGGCGGCGAGCGCCTCGCGCGACAGCTGCGGGGCGCTCACCGTGGAGCCGGACGCCGAGGGCAGCCGGTTGCCGAGCTGGGTGGCCTCGCTCCGGACGGCCGCGGCATCGGCGCCCACCGCAGCGAGCAGCGGCGTGGCGATGCCGTCGGTCTGGGCCAGCAGCGCACCGAGCAGGTGCGTGGGCCCCACGTCCGGGTTGCCGGCGAGTGCCGCCGCCTGCGCCGCGGCCGAGATGGCCTGCTGCGTCTTGGTGGTGGGGTTGAAGGAATCCATCCCCTCGGTTCCTCCTGCACATGGACGGTTCGGGCACCATCGTGCCCGTCGACAGGAACAACGTCAGGAAAGTTGAGCGTGTTCCACTCAAGAGAGAGTGACTCATCGGTGATCGGGCGAGCGATGCGCCCCCTCGGTTCCACGTGAAACGAAGGAGCGCGCCGGCTAGCGGGGACGCAGCACCCGCGCGCTGCCGCCGCCGAGGTGGGTGGTGCTCGGGAAGCGCCTGCGCCCGGCGTGCGGGCGGGGTCGCCACCGCGGTGTCTCCTTCGCGCCGAAGTAGTCGCCGCCCTTGCGACCCGGGTCGTCGGTGCCCCACTCGCGCTTCTCGAACACGCGCGCCATGCGCGGGATGTGCTTGCGGCAGTGGATGTAGGCCTCCTCGACCTCGACGACCACCCACCGTTCCGACTGCCGTCCGCGATCGTCGTCCATCGGCACGTGCGGGAACGCCGTCGCGAAGTCCGCGGCTTCCACGATCCGCCCCCCGCCGTTGACGTGGAGCCCGATGAGGTCCTCCACGAAGTCGACCATCAGCAGCCCGACGTGCCCGTTCTCCGAGATGTTGCCGAGGCTCGCGTGCACGCCGTTGCCGCGGTACTCCGGGTAGGCGAGCGTGCGGGCGTCGAGCACGCGGATGAAGCCCGGAGGGCCGGCGCGCAGCGACGCGTCGCACTCGCCACGCGCATCCGCGGAGGCCACGAACACCATCTCCATCCGCTGGACGAATGCGGCCATGGTCGGCAACAGCCGATCTCTGACCTGGTCGGCGTAGAAGCGGCGAGCGCGCGGCTCCGTGCCGTAAGCGCACTGCAGGAGGTGCTCACCTGCCGATCCGGGCGTCGGATCGCACTCCTCCGACGGCGACGGCACCTCGACCGTGCGACGGACGGTCGTCGGGCCGGTCTGAGCGAGAGGTTGGGTTCGGGGAGCCACGTTCCCACCGTGCCATCCGCGCGCTGAAGAGTCACCGAATCCCGCCTCCCGCGATAAGCTCGGGCCCCAGGACCCCGGTCCCCGCGCTCCCCGTCCCGACGAGCAGGAAGAAGCCGGCCTCCATGACCGCTGAACAGTTGCTCACCGCTGACCTGCACGGCATCGGTGAGCCACGCGGTGAAGAGCACGGGCGGGCGCAGCTGATCAGGGACAGCTGGGCGGAGGTCGAGCCGGACGTCGACGAGATGGGCCGGCTCTTCTACGCCACCCTGTTCCACATCGCCCCGGAGGCCCGGGACCTGTTCCCGGTGAACATGGAGGTGCAACGCAGCCGCCTGATGCGCGCGCTCGTGCACTTCGTGCAGATGATCGACCAGCCGGACGAGCTCGTACCCTTCCTGGAGCAGCTCGGGCGCGACCACCGCAAGTTCGGCGTGGTCGCCCAGCACTACCACGCGGTCGGCGAGGCGCTGATCACCGCGATCGGTACCACGGCGGGCCCCACCATCTGGACCCCGGAGGTCCGCGACGCGTGGGTCGACGCCTACGCCGCGCTGGCCGGCCACATGCAGACCGCGGCCCAGGCCGAGCGCGGGCCCGCGTCCTGGCTCGGCCGGGTGGTGGCGCACGAGCGCATCGGGTGGGACATCGCGATCATCACCGTCCAGCCCAGCGAGCCCATCCCGTACCGCGCGGGGCAGTACGTCAGCATCGAGGCCCCGCAGCGGCCGCGCCTGTGGCGCTACCTCTCGCCCGCCAACGCCCCCCGCGAGGACGGCACCCTCGAGTTCCACGTCCGCGCCGTCGACGGCGGCTGGGTGAGCCGCGCCATCGTCGCCCACTCCCAGATCGGCGACAGCTGGCGTATCGGCCCCCCGATGGGACGCATGCACGTCGACCCCGCCACGGACCGCGACCTGCTGATGGTCACCGGCGGCACCGGGCTGGCCCCCATCAAGGCCCTGCTCGAGGACATCGCGGAGCGGCCGGAGCAACCCCGCACCCAGGTCTTCGTCGGCGGACGCACCTGGGACGACCTCTACGACTTCAGCAGCCTCCGCAAGTTCTCCTACAGCAACACGTGGCTCGACGTCATCCCCGTCGTCGAGGAGGACGAGGGTTCCTCCGGCGCCGAGCGCGGCACCCTCGCCGACGCCGTCACCCGGTACGGGGCGTGGGCCGACCACGACGTGCTGGTCTGCGGCTCACCCGCCATGATCCGCGCCACCGTCTCCCGGATGCTGGTGGCCGGCACGCCGCTGGACCGGATCAAGTACGACCCGTTCACGATGGACTAGCGCGGCCCTTACCAGGCGCCCGCCGGCCGGCGAGCCCGAGCTCGACTGCCACCCGCGCGGCGGCGGGGTCGGGCTCCGCCTCCGCGATCCGCGTGCGCAGCACGGCGCGGACGGTGTCCACCCCGGCGAGCCGGGGCAACAGGAAGGTCAGCACGGCGGCCGCGAGGACGACCGCGGGCAGCGTCATGAACCGGCGGGCGACGATCCGGCCTACTTGCGCGGCTTCGGCCGCCAGACGACGAGGGCCTGTTTCCGCTCGACCGGGACCAGGTCGCGCCGGTAGGACGCGTGCACCGCGGCCGCGGCCTGCTCGGCGGCGGCGTGCGCGGCGGCCAGTTCCTGCTCCAGATCCTCCATCCGCCGGCGCAGCTCGTCGACCACCTGCTCCAGCTCGATGATCCGCTTGATCCCCGCGAGGTTGACTCCCTCTTCCTGGGAGAGCCGCTGCACCTCGCGGAGCAGTGCGATGTCGCGCGGCGAGTAGCGCCTCCCCCCGCCCGCGGCCCGGCCGGGGCGCACGAGCCCCAGCCGGTCGTAGCTGCGCAGTGTCTGGGCGTGCAAGCCGGCGAGCTCGGCCGCCACCGAGATCACGAAGATGGGGCTGTCCATGTTCGTGCCTGGTGGCAGGCCGTGGCCGCCGATGGTCATCGCGCACCTCCGAGCAGGTCGGCCCGCGGGTCGAACTCCTTGGTGGCCTCGGCGTAGGACTGCAACGCCTCGGTGGCCGCGTCGTCGAGCCGCGCGGGCACCGCCACCTCGACGGTGACCAGCAGGTCGCCCGTCTTGCCCTTGCGCTGCACCCCGCGCCCGCGCACCCGGAAGGTGCGCCCGCTCGCCGTGCCCGCGGGGATCCGCAGCGACACGGTGGAGTCGAGCGTGGGCACGGTGAGGGTGCTCCCGAGCACCAGCTCGGGGTAGGTGACCGGAACGGTGAGCGTGAGGTCGTCCGGGTTGCGCTCCGACCGGCCGAAGAGCCGGTGCGGGGTGACGTGCACCTTCACGTACAGGTCACCTGCCGGCGCACCGCCCCTGCCCGGTTCACCCTGGCCCTTGAGCCGGATCTGCTGCCCGTCCGCCACCCCTGCCGGGATGCGCACGGTGATCGTGCGGGTGCGCGTGCTCACGCCGTCGCCACCGCACTCCGGGCACGGGTCGTCGATGATCCGGCCGGTGCCGCGGCAGTCGCGGCACGGCTCGGAGAACGCGAACGCACCCTGGCTCCGGCTCACCAGGCCGACGCCACCGCACGTGGGGCAGGCGCGCGGGGTGCTCCCCGGCCGTGCCCCGGTGCCGCCGCACCGCTCGCACCGGCCGGGCGAGGTGAGCCGCAGCTGCACCTCGGCTCCGCGCACCGCGTCGACGAAGTCGATCCGCAGCTCGCTCTCGACGTCGGCGCCCCGCTGGCTGCGGGTGCTGGTGGTCGGGCCGGCGCCGCGGTTGCCGAACAGGCCACCGAAGATGTCGCCGAGCCCGCCCGCGCCCGTGGTGCCCTGGGCGCCTGCCCTTGCGAACAGGTCGTTCAGGTCGAAGCCCTGGCCGGTGGCGCCGGACCCGAAGCCGCCGGGGAAGCCCCCGGCACCACCGAATCCGCTGCCGCCACCGGCGAACAGCGCACGAGTCTCGTCGTACTCGCGACGCTTCTTCTCGTCGGAGAGCACCCCGTACGCCTCGGAGACCGTCTTGAAGCGGGCCTCCGCCTTGGTGTCACCGGGGTTGGCGTCCGGGTGCAGCTCGCGCGCGAGCTTCCGGTACGCCTTCTTGATCTCGTCCGCCGAAGCGTCGGAGGCGACGCCCAGCTCGCGGTAGAAGTCCTTCTCGATCCAGTCCCGCTGGGTCACTCCGCCTCCCTCGCGTCTCTCAGGGCTCTACGGCCGGATCAGGATCGGTCGTCGTGGTGTCGGTGGCCGGCTCGGTGGTGGTGCCGTCGTCGGCGCGGTCCGCCACCGTGACCATCGCCGGCCGCAGCACGCGATCGGCGATGCGGTAGCCGCGCCGCAGCACCGCGGAGACCACGGTGACCGTGGGCCCTTCGACGGTGCTGGCCTCGTGCTGCACGGCCTCGTGGACGGACGGGTCGAAGGGCTCGCCCTCCAGCCCGAACGGCTCGAGACCCAGCTTCTGCGTGACGGCCACCAGCTTGTCGGCGACGGACTTGAACGGGCCGGTGAGGTCGCCGTGGGCCTCGGCGCGGTCGATGTCGTCGAGCACGGTGAGCAGCTCGGACACGAACTGCACCCGCGCCCCGACCAGCACGCTCTCCCGGTCGCGATCCACGCGCCGCCGGTAGTTGGCGTACTCCGCGCTGACCCGCTGCAGGTCGGCCGTGCGTTCGGCGACCTGGGCGGCGAGCTCGGCGGCCGCGACGGAATCCGGCCCCACGGCTTGCTCGACGGGCTGCTCCGGTGCCTCGGGCGCCGCCCCGGCCGACTGCTCGGCCGGGGAGCGCACCTCGCCGGTGACCGGGTCGATCCGGCGCCGGTCCCGGACCACGACCCGCTCCCCGTCGCCGTGCTCGGCGCCTTCGTTGCGGTCGTGGGTTGTCACTTCTTGTCCTTCTCCTCGTCGACGATCTCGGCGTCCACCACGTCGTCGGCCCCGCCGCCGGCCTGCTGGCCGCCGGGCGTACCGGCGTCACCGGGGTTGGCACCGGCCGCGCCCTCGGCGCCCGGCTGCTGGTACAGGGCGGAACCCATCTTCTGCGACTCGGTGGCGAGCTTCTCCATCGCCGCCTTGATGGCGTCGGTGTCGGTGCCCTTCAGCGCGGTCTGCGCCTCGCCGAGCGCGGCGTTGACCGAGTCCTTGACGTCGGCCGGCAGCTTCTCGTCGTTCTCCTTGACAAACTTCTCCGTCTGGTAGACGAGCGACTCGGCCTGGTTGCGGACCTCGGCCTCCTCACGCCGCTTCTTGTCCTCCTCGGCGTGCTGCTCGGCCTCGCGCATCATCCGGTCGATCTCGTCCTTGCCGAGGGCGGACCCGCCGGTGATCGTCATGGCCTGGCTCTTGCCGGTGCCCAGGTCCTTGGCGTGCACGTTGACGATGCCGTTGGCGTCGATGTCGAAGGAGACCTCGATCTGCGGCACGCCGCGCGGGGCGGGCGGCAGACCCGTGAGCTCGAACATGCCGAGCTTCTTGTTGTAGGCCGCGATCTCGCGCTCACCCTGGAACACCTGGATCTGCACCGACGGCTGGTTGTCGTCGGCCGTGGTGAAGATCTCCGACCGCTTGGTGGGGATCGTCGTGTTGCGCTCGATGAGCTTGGTCATCACGCCGCCCTTGGTCTCGATGCCCAGGGACAGCGGGGTGACGTCGAGCAGCAGTACGTCCTTGACCTCACCGCGCAGCACGCCGGCCTGCAGCGCGGCCCCGACGGCGACGACCTCGTCCGGGTTGACGCCCTTGTTGGGCTCCTTGCCGCCGGTGAGCTCCTTGACCAGCTCGGTGACGGCCGGCATGCGGGTGGAACCGCCGACGAGGACGACGTGGTCGATCTGGCCGACCGAGATGCCGGCGTCCTTGATCACCTGGTTGAACGGCGCGCGGGTGCGGTCGAGCAGGTCCGAGGTGATCCGCTGGAACTCGGCGCGCGAGAGCGTCTCGTCCAGGAACAGCGGGTTCTTGTCGGCGTCGACCGTGATGTACGGCAGGTTGATCGTGGCCGTCGACTGGCTCGACAGCTCGATCTTCGCCTTCTCCGCGGCCTCACGCAGCCGCTGCAGGGCCATCCGGTCCTTGGTGAGGTCGATGCCCTGGCTGCTCTTGAACTTGTCGACGAGCCACGTGATGACCCGCTCGTCCCAGTCGTCGCCACCGAGGTGGTTGTCGCCGTTGGTGGCCTTGACCTCGACGACACCCTCGCCGATCTCCAGCAGCGACACGTCGAACGTGCCACCACCGAGGTCGAAGACCAGGATGGTCTGCTCCTTCTCGCCCTTGTCGAGCCCGTAGGCCAGCGCGGCCGCGGTGGGCTCGTTGACGATGCGGAGCACGTTGAGGCCCGCGATCTGCCCGGCCTCCTTGGTGGCCTGGCGCTGCGCGTCCTCGAAGTAGGCCGGCACCGTGATCACCGCATCGGTGATCTCCTCGCCCAGGTAGGACTCGGCGTCGCGCTTGAGCTTCTGCAGCACGCGGGCGCTGATCTCCTGGGCGGAGTAGGTCTTGCCGTCGACGTCGCCGGTCTTCCAGTCGGTGCCGATGTGGCGCTTGACCGACCGGATCGTCCGGTCGACGTTGGTGACGGCCTGGTTCTTCGCCGACTGCCCGACGAGCACCTCGCCGTTACGGGCGAACGCGACGACCGACGGAGTGGTGCGCGAGCCCTCCGAGTTGGCAATGACCGTCGGCTCGCCACCTTCGAGGACGGCGACGACGGAGTTGGTGGTCCCGAGGTCGATGCCGACCGCACGAGCCATGGTGTGTGCCTCCGATGATGGGTAGCTTGAGCTGCCTTCACTCAAGTCTGCCATGGACGGCCGCGGGGCATCCGCGATGCCTTGAGCCGCCCACGCTCAACTTGCTCACCGCGTCCAACGCACGGCCCGGCCACCGTGTTCCCGGCGGTGGGGACCGGGCCCCGGCACGCTCGTTCTCCGGAACGCCTACAGCGGCGCCGCGGGGCGCGGTTCCACCCGGCCCGCCGACGCCGGCGGCAGCGGGTCGTCCACCGGGGCGAGTACCCGGTGGCGTTCCGGGTCGTCCACGACGTTCTCGTCCGCGTCGAGGTACTCCAGCTGGCCGTCCGCGCCGAGCTCCGCGTGGTAGCCGGCGGCGGCGAGCTGCTGCTCGTCGAGGTCCACCAGCAGCTCCCAGCGGCTCGGCACCACCTTGTAGTCGGGCCACGGCAGGTGCAGGTACGCGTCGTGCAGGTCGGCGAGCAGCCCGACGAACACCTGCTGCCAGCGCAGGGGCATCGACTGGGCGAGGGAGCGCGGCACCACGAGGTGGTCCGCCGTGGCGCCGGGTGCGGGCCGGTCGAGGTAGTCCTGCACCGGCGTGGTGGATGCCGGGACGGAGCTGTCGGGAGGCATTACTACTCCTGCTCGTACGGATGACCGAGCGCGACAGTATCGATACCGCTACGCCCGGTTCGGCGTGGTACCCGGGCGCGTGGCCAGCGGCACGAGCTCCTTGAAGTCCCACGGCACCGGCCGCACCCGCACCTGCTCGCCCGTGTAGGGAGCCTCCACCATCTGGTCGTCGCCCAGGTACAGCGTGACGTGGTGGATCGTGGCGGGGTCGGACGGGTCGGTGGCGTAGAACAGCAGGTCGCCCGGCTGCGCCTGGGCGACCGGGACGTGGCCACCGGCGTAGAACTGCTGGCGCGACACCCGGGGCAGGTTGATCCCCGCCGCCTGGAAGGCGCGCAGCACGAGCCCGGAACAGTCGTAGGTGTTGGGGCCGGTGGCGCCCCAGACATAGGGCTTGCCGACCTCACCGAGGGCGAACGCGATCGCCGCGCCTGCCACGCCCTCCGGCAGCACCGCGGTGCGCCCGCAGCCCGTCGGGTCGGCGACGTCCGCGAGCTGCTGCACGAGCTCGGCGGCGAGGCCCTCCCACTTCGCGTACGCGTCCGGGAACGCCGACCGCTGCACGGTCTGGGCCGCCACCGTCACCGGCATGGTCTCCCAGTCGGGAACCTGCAGCAGGCGATCGACGAACGTCCGGGTGGCGTAGACCGGGTCGGTGACGTCCGCGGGCGAACCCCACCCCTGGGACGGTCGTTGCTGGAAGAGCCCCAGGGAGTCGCGGTCCCCGTAGCCCAGGTTCCGGAGCGTCGACTCCTGCATCGCCGTGGCCAGCGCGATCAGCCACGCCCGCGGCGGCGCCCCCATGTCGCGGGCGACCCCGATGATCGTGGCCGCGTTCCGCCGCTGCTCGTCACTCAGGTCCCCGATCCGGGTGCCCGCCCGGCTGCCGGCCAGCGGGCCGACCGGCGCGCGCACGCCGGGGTCACACGCGCCGTAGCTCGGCGTCCCGCCGCCGAAGCCGCCGGTGCTCGCCTGGAAGGCCATGAAACCGACGCCGAGGAAGAGGCCGAGCGCCGCGACGAGCACGACGACCGGCACGAGCAGCCGCAGCGGGCGCAGGGGGCGCGTCAGCGACATGCGCGCCCCTCATTCCCGGTCGTAGCCGGCGACCCGCCAGCCGTCCTCGGTGCGCACGACCAGCACGACGAGCTCGAGCGCGTCGGTCGGCACCTCCACCTGCACCGAGCGCGGGGCGACGCGAACGGGGCGGGGCTCGCCGGTCACCCGCGTCGCGGGGATGTTGCCGGGGTCGACGCCCGCGAGCACCCCGAGGTACTCGTCGGTGGTCGTCCTCCGCAGGCCGTCCAGCCACTGCTGGGCCGTGGTGCCCTCCCGCGGGCGCACCCACGCCGCCGCCCAGCGGGCGGCCACCTCGACGGCCGCGTCGGGGGCCGCGGACAAGGGCAGCTGCGACGGGGTGAGCTCGGGCACCGGCGGCAGCACGGTCGGCGTCGGCGTGCTCGCGACGTCGGGTCTGCGCCCGGCCGGGCCTCCCGACCCGCCGGAGGCGTCGGCGGGCCCGTTCCCGGGCCGCGCGGGTCCGAGCGCGGCCACCACGAAGGTCACGCCGACCACCAGTGCGACCAGGACGACCGCGGTGACCGCCAGCCGCATCGGGGACCGCAGCGGCCAGGCCCAGATCACCCGGTACGCCGCGGACCTTCCGTGCGGCGCCCTAATCGGCACGGCCGCCACCGGGGAAGACGGTCTGGTCCGAGCGCGGCCGGTAGATGCGGTAGACGGGCACGCCGTCCACGATCTCCGGCTGCACCGGGCGCACGCCGCCGGGCCGCAGCGGCACGGCGTCCGGCCTGCGGTAGATCACCCGGTCGTCCACATCGCCCGTGTCGCCCCAGTTCGGCAGGCCGCCGGTGGTCACCGCGTCGTCGGGGGGTGCCGGCAACGCGCGGCGACGGGCGGGGGGAACCGGTGTGGGCGGCGCCGGGTCCGGCGGTCTGCTCCGCGGCGCGGGCACGTCCGCGGCGGGAGCGGACACGCGGATCCCCGGCTCCGACTCCGGCCGCACGCCTCCGGGCCGGCCGGCGCTCGCCATCGCGCCGCGCCGCTCGTCCCACCACCGCGTCTGGCGCTCGTCGACGTCGGCCGGGGCACCGCGCACCCGCTGCCACACCCGCGACAGCGGCCCGGTGCCGGCGCCCGGCACGATGCCGCCGAACTGCTCGCGGGTGAGCGAGACCATCGACACCAGCCGGCGGAACGGCCGCGCGACCGCCCACAGCACCACGGTGACCACGCCCGTGACGAGCAGCGCGAGCCACAGGTCGATCCCGGAACCCGGCCGGAAGAGCGACACGACCAGCAGCGCGTGCAGCCCGGCGAGCGCCCCGACCACGAGCGTGTTGACGATGGCGGCACCCGCGACACGCAGGAGTGCCGGCATGATGTCCGGCTTCAGGATCGCGATCACGGCGACCGCGGGCGCGGTCATCACCATCAGCCGCAGCACCAGCATCGCGACCAGCACCAGCACCTTCGACAGCAGCTGGAACAGCGCGATGCACATGGCCTGGACGACGGCGAGGACGCCGGCCCCGACCCGGCTGCCGGACTCGCCCTGGAAGTACGGGTACCGGTCGCCCATGCGCCCGGCGATCGCGGCGAAGTCGGCCTTCTTCTGCTCGGCCAGAGCCAGCGTGTCCTGACCCTCGGCGACCTCCGTCTTCGTGAAGGTCTGCGCGCGCAGCAGGTCGCGCCCCAGTTCCTGCGCCTGGGGCACCTCGGGCGCGCCGAACTCCCCGCGCAGCCAGTTCTGGTACACGACCTGGTCGACGAGCACGGTCGGCATCGTGTCCCTCGTGCCGAGGCCGATCTGGCCGAGGAAGCCCTCCTGCATCTGGGTGACCCCGTCGAGCAACAGGGGGTCGGCCGCCTTGGCCCAGTCGACCGGCGCGAGGTAGGCCGCGGAGCCGACGACGAGCGCCACCACCGCGAGCGCGGCGCGCTGCGTCTGCCTGGCGAGGTCGCCGCGCAACGCGAGCACCAGCAGGATCACGGCGAGCAACAAGAGGACCGGGCCGATGAAGGTGGTGAACACCGCGTCGTACATCGCCCGGGTGCCGTTGCCGATCAACTGGTCCAGCGGGGAGAGCAACTCACCGCCGTCGGCGATGAGGTAGTGCGCCCAGTTGACGCCGCCGACCACGAACTTGGCGACGTTCAGGGCCTGGTTGCCGAGCCAGGTGTCGGTGGTGGTCGACGGGTTGAGCGCCGCGCCGGCGCACCCGATGTCGTAGTTGTGCCAGACCAGCCCGGCGTAGCCGACCTCGCGGTAGACGCTGCCCAGCTCGCCGTGGCTGGCCCGCGGCGGATCCAACGACCCGACGAGCCCGGTGCCGGGCCGGTCCGGCTCCGGCGACTCCTTGCAGTCGAACCCCTGCCCGAAGGCGGGCTGCCCGAGCAGCACCGAGGCGCCGACGAGCCCGGTGACGATGAGCATCGCCGTGCGCCTGCGCGGCCGCGCGCCGGGATCCCCGCGGTGCCGCCGGGCGCGGCGGCGGCGCACCGGTCGACCGCGGTGCAGGGCGACCGCGACGGCCGCGGCGATCACCATGGCGACCGGCAGCCAGCCCGCGGCCGCCGGGGTGCCTCCGGGCATCACCGACGGGCCTCCCCGGCCGCGGGTATCCGGCCCTCCGCCGAGTGGCCGTTGCTCGTCCCGGCCGGTGCGGACGCGTCGTCGAGATCCAGGTCCGGATCCATACCCGGGTCGACGTCGCCCAGCAGGTCGAGGTCCTCGTCGTGGCGCAGGTGGGTGCCGCCGTTGCGAGCGGCGGCGCGGCCGGCACGATCGACGAGCAGGCCGTCCGGGTCGTCGAGGTCGTCGAGGTCGTCGAAGTCGTCATCGCCCTCGAGCTCGGGGGGCACCGGCACGAGGTCGTCGTCCAGGTCGTCGCCGAGGTCCACGACCGGAGCCACCGGCCGGCCGAGCACGACGGGGCGGGCCGGGGCCGGCCGCTCCGACGCGTGCACCGCAGGGGTGGTGACCGGTGCACCGCTCACGGAGATCCGGTTCGCGTCCGGGTTGGTGTCGAGGGCCTCCCGGACGTGCTCCAGGTGCGGTGCCTCGAGGTCGATCCGGATCTTCTCCACGCCGCCGTGGCCGTCGGCGAAGATGAACTGGCGGGGCGTGTCGTCGGGCTTGTCGTCGTGGCGAGGGCGGGGCGAGAGCGTGCCGAGCATCTGCTCGTAGCCCACGCCGGTGGGCACCTTCAGCAGCCGCAGCGCCTCGGCCTGCGCCTCCTCGTCGTCCGTGCGCCCCACGAACACGGCGTTGACCAGGGACGCGAACCCGGACACGCGCAGCAGGTCGCCTGCGAGCTGCGAGGCGAAGAGCGCCCGAACGTTGAACTTGCGGGAGTCGCGGGCGAGCCGGTCGATCAACACCTTGCCGGTGGGCACCTGGGACAGGAAGTGCGTCTCGTCCAGGGCCACGCCCTTGCGCAGGTTGCGGTCGGCGTCGTAGATCGTGCGCTGCGTGAGCCACGACGCCAGGTTCAGCAGCTCGACGGCGAGCGCCTCGGCATCGGTCCACTCCTCGCGCGGGCTGCCGGGCCGGGGCAGCGTCATGCCCTGCATGGTGAGCACCGTGAGCCGGTAGTCGCGGTCGGCCTGCCACGGGTCGTCGCGGGAGGTGTCCGGGAACAGCAGGGCGGCCTGCGGCAGCTCCCGCCGCTCGGAGAGGAAGTCGGCCACGACCCCGGCGTGGTCCTCGCCGTCGCGGGCGTGCCTGCGCAGCACGTCGATGACCTGGCCGGGATGCCGGTCCGGAGAACCGCCGACCTCGCGCACCGCCCGCAGCAGCACGATCCGGGTGTGCGGGATCCGCGCGACGTCGTAGGGCAGCAGGCCGGTGAGGACGTCGAGGACGAGCCTGCGGCGGGTCGCCGCGGCGAGCGACCGCTCCCGGCGCCACGCCCGCTCGGGGTCCTCCTCGTCGGCGAAGTGCTCCGGTCGCGGCTCGGCGACCACGCGGTACGGGTTGAGGATGCCCGGGTCCGCCCGCAGCAGGTTGATGTGCCGGGAGAAGGGCGCCAGCTCCGGCAGCCGGGTGAGCTGCGCGAGCGGGCCGGACGGGTCGAGCAGCGTCCAGCGGGCGCCGGCGCGCAGGGTCTTGTAGGTGATCAGGCCGGTGAGGAAGGACTTGCCGGACCCGAGGCCACCGACGACCGCCGTGAGCCCGGAGGCGCGGCGGACCTCCTGCGCGAGCCACGGGTCCCAGGCCACCGGCCGCCGGGTGGCCGTGCAGGTCTCACCGATCATGATCCCGCGCCGGTCGCCGACGGACGCGGTGGCGGCGGGCACCGCCGAAGCGGCCCACATGACCGAACCGCGCCTGCGGTACGCGGTGGACGCGAGCGGCTCGCCCGGGATGAACTCGCGGGCGTAGCGGTACTGGGCCTCGGGGTGCTCGATCTGCACCTTCGGCCGGTAGACGTCGAGCACCTGCTGGGCGCGGCTGACCGCCTCGGCCTCGTCCTTGCCCGAGACGGCGATCCGCCACCAGCCGTACAGGCGGGTGTTGAGCTGGGTGAGCCCGCTGGTCAGTTCGTCCTCGACCTCGAGCACGCGGTCGGCCTGGCGCGAGAGCGACATCGGCGGGTCGAGGTCGTGGTCGTGGGTGTAGTGCCGGATCTGGCTGCGCACCTTGCCCATCTGGCGCTGCAGCTCGCCCGCGACCTCCTCGGGCCTGCGGACGTAGATGCGCGCCGACCACTCCACCGGGAACGGCAGCCGGTCCGAGTGCTGCATCCAGGGGTCGTCGACCTCCGGGATGCGCAGGCCCTCCATGAGGCCGAGCGAGAGCACGGCGACGTTCCGGCTCACCGTCTGGGCGCGCAGCCGCCCCACCACCTGCACGGTGGGGGCGTAGGGCTCCTGGTACATCTCGACGCCGTCGGTGAACGCGGCGAGGTCCTCCGTCTCCCACCGGTGTGCCCCGCCGGGCACCACGGACAGCGTGCGCGGCGCCGGAAGGCCGAGCGCGCAGGACCGGTGCATCAGCCACGCGATGTCGTCGGACGACGCCGGGACGGCGTCGAGCCCCGTCCCGGCGACCAACGCGTCCAGGTGGGCGACCTCCGAGGACAGCGCCGCGATCTCGGCGCGGACCGCGGCGGGGGCGAGCTTGCCCAGTACCGGCGCCGCGCGCTCGACCCAGCGGTCCAGGGTGCTGCGCCCGGACACCTCGATGCCGAGGAACACCTCCTTGTCCGACATCGACAGGCCCATCAGGTGGCGCTGCTCGCCCTCCAGGAACCCGTCCCAGCCCAGCGCGCCCGCGACGTCGGGCATCCGGCCGAGCGCGTTGTGGTCGAACGACTCCGCCCACATGTGCACCGGGTAGGGCCGGGTCGTGACGCGCAGGTGCAGCCACCGGCCCTGCAGCTCGCCGAGCTGCGCCGCGATCTGGCGGATCAGCACCTCGCGCTGCGAGTCGCTGCGGAAGCTCCACGCCTGCGCCGCGAGCCGGTACCAGGCCATGACCTGGGTGCCGGTGCGGGTCAGGTGTCCCTCGATGGAGCGCAGGGCGATGTCCGGCTCGTACGTGGGCAGCCCGCCGTCCCCCGCGAGCGCGCGGCCGCGCTTGCGGCTCGCGCGCTCCTTGGGTCTCCGGTCCCGGCCCGCGTCACCTCGTGACACGCGAACGCCCCTCCCGACGGCCGGGCTGCACCCGGCGTCCTGCCTGCTGCTGCGGCTTCCCACCGCGACCCTTGCGCGGCCGGGTGGCCGGGCCGATCCGCACGTGGCTCGAGCGGATCACCCCACCGGTTCCGGCGGTGCGCCGTCGCGGGCCGGTGACCTCGTGCCGGAAGAGCCCGACGACCTGGCCGAGCGGGCGTTCGTAGTCGATGCGCTGGCCGATGAAGCGCGTGACCACCACGGTGAGCACGAGCGCCCATGCGACCGAGAAGAAGTCGAGACCGATTCCGACCCTGCGTTGCACGAACATGATCAAGATCATGACAAGGAGCCCGAGCCCGTAGCTCACGTACCTCGCCCGCCAGGGGAACGTGGCGCGCGGTGGGCCGAGCCATACGGAGTCGACGCGATAGATCTCGTCGTCGGTGCGGACGAGCACGGATCAGATCACCCGACGAGGAGACCGGCCAGGAAGTTGCCGATCTCGGGGCCGTTACCGGAGACCGCGATGCCGAGCGCGACGAGGCCGACGATCAACCCGACGCTGCGCCGCGCGACCCCGGCGTTGTCACCCTTTCCGCCTATCCACAGGAGGATGATCGCGATGCCGAGCAGGACGAGCGGGATCACGTTGTCCTGGATCCAGCCCTGGAGACCGCTGGTGCTCAGGGCCTGCGCGTGCAGAACGAGCACCTGTGGTCCGGTCATGACGGCTCCTCCTCGTGGCGCTGCCAACCCGAGTTCGCCGCGTACCCGCACCCGACCACCTCGGGCTTTGGGCGCCCGACCTGGTCTTCTCGGGCACTGCCGACGAGTAGACCATGTTGACCAGCGGGAGCATAGCGAGTCGCCCGCGTGTTACAGCCGACCGACACGGACAGCGATACGACGTGTCGCAAGGGGGAACCCGCGGGGCCGGAATCGCCGATCTGGACCGGTTGAGTGACGGATGTCCCGGCGCCCACCCGGAGGCGGGACCCCGAACGGCGGGTTAGGGTCGCATCGCGCTCCGCTGTTACCGGCGAGTAGGTTGCGGCCTGATCAGCCTGAACGACGCTGGCGCACGGCGGGGAGCACCGGTCTACCCTGCTCCGCAACGGCCCGCGGTCCACCACCCGCGGTGCCAGCCCTGGGAGGAAAGCCGTGGTTGTCAGACTCGTCATCGGACTGGCGATGACAGTTCTCGCCCTGGCCGTGTCCGGCCGACGCGCCTGGTGGCTCTACACGCTGATCAGGTCCGGGCAACCGGCGCACGACCGGCTCCAGCAGATGAACGAGCGGATCAAGGCGCAGTTCGTCGAGGTGTTCGGCCAGCGCAAGCTGCTGCGGTGGTCGGTGCCGGGTCTGGCGCACTTCTTCACGTTCTGGGCGTTCGTGATCTTGATCACGGTGTACCTCGAGGCGTACGGCGCGCTGTTCGTGGAGGACTTCCACATCCCGCTGATCGGCCGCTGGCCCGTCCTCGGGTTCCTGCAGGACCTGATCGCCTCCCTCGCCCTGATCTCGCTCGTGGTGTTCTCGGTGATCCGCATCCGCAACGCCCCGGACCGGCTGCAGCGGGCGTCACGGTTCTACGGCTCGCACACCGGCGGTGCGTGGCTGATCCTGTTCATGATCTTCAACGTGCTGTGGACGATGTTCTTCTTCCGCGGCGCGTCCGCGGCGCTCGGGGTGTTCCCGTACGAGTCCGGCGCCTTCGTCTCACTGGCGGTCGGCACGCTGTTCGCCGGCGTGGGCGAGGGCACGCTGTTCGTGCTGGAGAGCATCGGGCTGCTGCTGCACATCGGCGTGATGCTGGTCTTCACCGTGATCATCGCCTACTCGAAGCACCTGCACATCTTCACCGCCCCGCTCAACGTGTCGGCCAAGCGGCTGCCCAAGGGGCTCGGGCCGCTGCAGCCGATCGAGCACGAGGGCAAGCCGATCGACTTCGAGGACCCCCCGGACGAGGCCGCGTTCGGCCGCGGCAAGGTCGAGGACTTCACCTGGAAGGGCATGCTCGACTTCGCGACCTGCACCGAGTGCGGTCGCTGCCAGTCCCAGTGCCCGGCCTGGAACACCGGCAAGCCGCTGTCCCCGAAGCTCGTGATCATGGACTTGCGCGATCACCTGCTCGCCAAGGCCCCGTACCTCATCGGCGGCAAGGACGCGCCGGAGGAGGGCTCGATCGACTTCTCCGCCGGCCTGGAGGACCACAACCACCACGGCGTGCCGGAGTCCGGGTACGGCCGGATCACCGGCTCGGGTCCCGAGCAGGCAGCCCGCCCGCTGGTGGGCACCCTCGAGGCCGGCGGTGTGATCGACCCGGACGTGCTCTGGTCGTGCACCACCTGCGGTGCCTGCGTGGAGCAGTGCCCGGTGGACATCGAGCACGTCGACCACATCGTCGACATGCGCCGCCACCAGGTCCTGATCGAGTCCGAGTTCCCCTCCGAGCTCGGGGCGCTGTTCCGCAACCTGGAGAACAAGGGCAACCCCTGGGGCCAGAACGCCAAGGACCGGCTGGAGTGGACCAAGAACCTCGATTTCGAGGTCCCCGTCTTCGACGGCGAGCTGTCGGCCGACACGGAGTACCTGTTCTGGGTGGGCTGCGCAGGCGCGTTCGACGACAACGCCAAGAAGACCGTGCGGGCCACCGCCGAGCTGCTGCACCGCGCCGGCGTGGACTACGTCGTGCTCGGCCCGGAGGAATCCTGCACCGGTGACCCGGCCCGCCGCTCGGGCAACGAGTTCCTGTTCCAGATGCTCGCGCAGCAGAACGTCGAAGTCCTCAACGCCGTGTTCGAGGGCCGGGAGCCGGGCACCCGCAAGATCGTGACGACCTGCCCGCACTGCCTCAACACGTTGGGCCGCGAGTACCCGCAGCTCGACGGGCACTACGAGGTGGTGCACCACACCCAGCTGCTCAATAAGCTCGTGCGCGAGGGCAGGCTCGTGCCGGTCGCCGCGCCGGACGCGATGACCGACGTCACCTACCACGACCCGTGCTACCTGGGCCGGCACAACGAGGTCTACGCCGAACCCCGCGAGCTCGTCGGGGCCGCGGGCGTGAAGCTGGCCGAGATGCCCCGGCACGCCGACCGGTCCTTCTGCTGCGGCGCGGGCGGTGCCCGCATGTGGATGGAGGAGAAGATCGGCAAGCGGGTCAACCTCGAACGCGTCGACGAGGCGCTCGGCACCGGCGCCGAGAAGATCGCCACGGGCTGCCCGTTCTGCCGCGTGATGTTCTCCGACGGCCTCACCCAGCGCCAGAGCGAGGACAAGGGCGAGAACGTCGAGATCCTCGACGTCTCGCAGATGCTGCTCGCCGCCGTCAAGCGCGGGGACACCACCGGGAACGGCCGGGTCGACGAGGCGGTGGACGCCCTCGGAGAGGGGGCACCCCACACTGCGGACACGACCCCGGCCAGCGGCACGGAGGCGAGCGGCCCGGGCGAGGGGTCCGCGGCCCAGGCGGACCCGGCGGGTGACGTCTCGGTCGGCGGTGCGAGCACCGGAGGCGCCGAGCCCACGGGCGCGCGACCGGACGGCGATGCTGCCGAGCCAGAAGGCCCTAGCAGCCAGTGACGAACGACGTCGCCGTCAGCCTCCGCACGGTGTGAATCCGGTGACGAGATAGGTGCGCTGATTCGGGTCGACCAGCTTCACCTGGATCTTTCCGAGAGGCGTGCCGGCCGACTCGGCCCAGAATGTCGCGCAGGCATCGAGTGTGAGTTCGGGGGGAGGCGGCTGCTTCGGGTCTGCTCCCCGTGGCATACCCGCGGTCGTCGGCGGCGCTGTGGCGGCCCGCGGCTGATGAAGCCGAGAAGCGGCCGCGGCACAGTCCGGAACGCTCAACCCTCGCGCCAGTTGCTCTTCGGCCTGCGGGGTCAGTAGGGCGCAGAGCAGGTCGGGGTCGGGCGCCGACTGCGTGATGGAGAGGACGAGCGTCGGCACGATGTCAGCGCTCTCCTCGGCGATTCCCGCACGGGACAGGTCACCCGCCCGAGCCTGCTCCTGCTCGTGTTCGATCCGCTCCTGGTGCAGTGACAATCCGAAGCCGATCCCGCTCACCACGCACAGCACCGCCCCGACCGCCGCGAGCCGCCACCAGGGCAGCTGGGCGAGCCCGGCCAGCAGGACGCCGATGCTCGCCGCCATGGCCCATGCCCACGGTCCGGTGCTCAGCATCAAACCGATGACGACGGCGAGGCCCGCAAGGGGGATGTCCCAGCCGCGGAGCGGCCCGTCGAGGCGCAGCAGCCGCAGCACGACGAGAGCGGCGACCCCGATCAGCCACGGGATCCACGAGAAGCCCGCGAACGGCCAGAGCAGCAGGGCGGCCGCGAGTACGGCGACACAGGCGGCGCCCCGCGGCGAGCGGGTGAGGCGGCGCCAGTCGAACCGCGGGCGGGCCGGGCCCGGGCCGTTGCCCCGAGGCGGGCCGGGCGGCACCGGCACGGGCGGGTACGCCGGTCGCGCCTCGGGGAGCCACGGGGGTCCGGGTTCGCGCGGCGGTTCCATCGCCGCCCGAGATTACTGGGTTCCCGCCTCCGCGGGGTCCCGCCGGGGCGGCCCCGCGCGGCGCCACCGGAGCGGTGAGACCCCGTGGGCGCCGCGGAAGCGCCGGGCGAAGTAGCCGGGGTCGCGGTAGCCCACCCGGGCCGCGACGGCCTCGACCGTGAGCTCGGTGTCGGCGAGCAGGCGCCGGGCCTCCACCATCCGGCGCTCGGTGATCCACTGCTGCACCGTGCGCCCGGTCTTGCGGCCCACCACGGTGGTGAGGTGCCCGGGCGTGAGCCCGACGGTCGTGGCGACGTCCGCGAGGCTCAGCGGGCCGCGGAAGCCGGCCTCGACCGCGTCGAAGACGGCGGCGAGCAGGGGCTCGTCGCGCAGTGCGAGATCGTCGGGGCCGTCGGCCGCGAGCCGCGAGATCGCGACGAGGAGCAACGTCAGGTGGGCGAGCGCGGCCTCGTCGCACCCGTCGCGCCGCTCCTGCACCTCCCGGTCGATGGCTTCGGCGTGCCCGACGAACGCGGACCGCTGCCCCGGCGGGACGCGCAGCCGGTGGGCCCCGCCCGCGACGCCCCGCACGTACGGGAAGAGCAGCGGATGGGCCCGCCAGGACAGGAACGTGCCGAGGCCGCCCGGCGCCATGACGTCGGGCGGGAAGTACACGGCCCACCCTTCGGCGTCGTGCAGCTCGCGCTCGACGAACGTGACCACCTCGCCGGGCGCGACGACCAGCACGTCACCCGCCTCGACCCGCCACTCCCGATCGTCGAGCAGCACCCGGCCACCGCCGCGCTCGACGATGACGACCACGAGGAACTCGTGCGCGTGCGGGTGCGGACGAACGCCGTCGGGGCTCGTGTGGCCCTCCCGTATGCGCACCACGCCGACCGGGGGTACACCGGGCACGCGACGGTAGCCGTACACCGGCGGGCCCCCGCTGGTCGCCGTCCGCACCAGAACCGAAGATAGTCCCGGTACGGCCGACGAACGTCCCTTGGCAGCGGGTTCCTGCAGCTCCAGCCTGGAGTGCGACACCCGAGCATCGTCACATCCGAGGGAGATCACCGCCATGGCCAACCGCCATCAGGAACACGACTACGTGCCCGCGATGGGCCGGGACCGGCTGCTGCCGCTCTACGACCCGTTCACGTGGCTGCTCGGCGTGCCCCGGATCCACCGGCGTCTCGTCGAGCTGGCCGCCGTGGAGCCCGGCCACCGGGTGCTCGAGATCGGCTGCGGCACCGGCAACCTCGTGTTGCGCGCGCAGCGGATGCACCCGGACGCGGAGCTGGTGGGGGTCGACCCCGACCCGCTGGCACTCGCCAGGGCCCGGCGCAAGGCCGAGCGCGCTGGGCGGCCGGTGCGCTTCGACCAGGGAAAGGCGGGCGAGCTGCCCTATCCGGACGAGAGCATGGACCGGGTGCTCTCGGCGTTCATGTTCCACCACCTCGACGACGCCGAGAAACGCCGTGCGCTCGCCGAGATCCGCCGCGTGCTGCGTCCGGGCGGACAGCTGCACCTGGTGGACATCGCCGGGCATCACCACGGCCCGTTCGGCCATCGGATGCAGCGCAACGAGTACCTGCGGGACAACGCGGGCGATGGCATCCCGGAGCGCATGCGCGGCGCCGGCCTCACCGACGTCCGGACCGGGGAACGCGGTCGCCTCCGCACCACCTTCTACCGGGCGAGCCGCTAGCGGCGCGTGTCGGCCCGGTGGAAGTTGCGGTGGGCCCGGGACGGCGTGGGCCCGCGCTGCCCCTGGTAGCGGGAGCCGACACCCTGGCTGCCGTAGGGCCGCTCGGCGGGGCTGGAGAGCCGGAACAGGCACAGCTGCCCGATCTTCATCCCCGGCCACAGCGTGATCGGCAGGTTCGCGACGTTGGACAGCTCCAGCGTGATGTGGCCGGTGAAGCCCGGGTCGATGAAGCCCGCCGTCGAATGGGTGAGCAGGCCGAGCCGCCCGAGGCTCGACTTCCCCTCCAGCCGCCCCGCGAGGTCGTCGGGCAGGGCGACCTCCTCGAAGGTCGACCCGAGCACGAACTCACCCGGGTGCAGCACGAACGGCTCGTCGCCCTGGGTCTCCACGGGCGAGGTCAGCTCGTCCTGTTGCTGCGCGGGATCGATGTGGGTGTAGCGGGAGTTCTGGAAGACGCGGAAGAACCGGTCCAGGCGCACGTCGATGCTCGACGGCTGGAGCATCTGCTCGTCCCACGGGTCGAGCACCAGCCTGCCGGCGTCGATCTCCTTGCGCAGGTCACCGTCGGACAGCAGCACCGCGCAAGGGTAGCCAGTGTCCGTACCGGCGGCTCAGACCTGGGTGTTCGTCGGGGACGGCGAGCCGAGCAGCGGCGAAGGGCAGAGCCCGAACATCCACGCCACCGCCTGCTCGACGCGTGCGGCCGCGAGCCCGTCGGACGGCGCGACGGGGGTGATCCCGGCGGTCGCGAGGATCTGGCGCACCGTGGTCATGACGGCCGGGCTCAGGATGCTGCGGATCGAGTCGCCCGGTTGGGGGACGTGCGGCCCGTCGACGAGCACGGCGGGCGTACCGAGTCCCGGCGCGTCGGCCACCAGCTCCGGGTCGTCGGAGACGAGCACGGCGCTCGCGGCCACGAGCTGCACCAGCTCCGCGAGCGGCATGCTGCGGACGACCCTGGCCCGCTCGTGCTGCAACAGCGGGTAGGCGGCGCCGTGGCCCGCGAGCTCGCCGAACACCACGATCTCGATGTCCGGCTCGCGCTGCAGCAGGTCGGGGAGCCCGGCGAGCACACCGAGCGAGTCGGCGCGGTCGAGCCCGACCAGCACGAGGCGGGGCCCGCCCGCCCACACCCTCCGCACGAGTCGTGCGAACGACAGGTCGGCGGGCTGCGGGTTGGCCGTCATCGTCTCGCCGACCGCGATCGTGTTCGGCCCCACCGGGCTGCCCGTCTCGGACTGCGCCGCCACGAGGAACAGCGACGCGAGCTGGCCGATGATGCGCCGGTTGGCCTCCTGCGGGAAAGGGCACAGCAGGTCATCGGTGGCCACCCCGCTCTGCAGATGCACCACCGGGATCTGCCGCCAGAACGCCACCTGCGCAGCCACGGCAGCGGTCATCCCGCCGCCGTAGACCATCACGGCCGACGGGTCGAGGTCGACGAGCACGTCGTCGAGGCGCGTCATGAGCGTGGCCGCGACGGCGGCCGGCTGCGGGGGAGGCGGCTCCCGCAGGAGCACGGTGACGTCAGCCGGTACCCCGAGCGCCTCGAAGGCCTCGTGCACCGACATCGGGTCCGGCCCCGTGGCGACCGTGAGCGCCCGTATCCGGTCGGCCTCGGCGAACGCGGTGGCCACGGGCGCGAGCCGCGCCACCTCCGGGAGGCTGCCGGCGACGAGCAGGACGTCGTGGTCGTGCCCGGGGTCGGGGAGCGCCTCGAGCGACGCTTCGAACTCGGTCATGCTGGATCCTTCGGCCGGGGGAGCTGGCCTGACGGGTCCTCGGAGTGTGAACTGAGCACGGACCGGGCGTCGAGAGCTCATCCCAACTGCTGGTTCCGAAAGGGTGAGAACCACTCTGTTGGACGTACGGCGCGGTGCTTGCCAGTGACGGAGCGTGAGATGCTAGGCTTCGATCGCACCTCGCGGATGTAGTTCAATGGTAGAACATCAGCTTCCCAAGCTGAGAACGCGGGTTCGATTCCCGTCATCCGCTCCACCACAAAGGCCTAGCTCAGACGGTGTCCACACCGGAGCTGGGCCTTCGTCGTTCCCATGGTCAACAAGGTTCAGCGATGAGCCGATCGGCATCGCTCGTGGCTCGCTGGTAGATCAGCGCCGCGCGCATGTCGTCGTGCCCCATCCGCGCCATGAGGTCCTTGGTCGACATGCCCCCTCGGACGCCCGCCCGTGACTTGGGCGAGCACGAAGAAGACCACGGGAGACCGGTTTGGATCATCGATGGGCGACCAACCCCCGAGCATGCAGACATCGGCTACCCGTCCAGACGCCGGGACGGTGATCGCGTGATCGTCCACGTCGCCGGCATCCACAGCCCCTGCTCCCCGGGCGTGGTGCACCACCTCGCGCACCACCTCGCCGAGCCGTACCGGACGACGGGAGACCAGTCGTTCAGCCTCACCGTCCGCTGCCAGCTCGACGGCCTGACCATCACCGGCAGCGACATCCTCAGCGGCCCACACCCCTGGCGACCCGGATGAAGGTGCACACCGCTCAACTGCCGGGCGCCGAGACCAGCACCGACCGGGTGATCGTCACTCCAGACGCCGTGATCGTCCTGGACGGCGCCAGCGCCTACCTGCCATCCGCCATCGGGCCCGGCACCTACGCCGAAACACTCGGCCGCAACATCGCCGCCGAGCTCCACCAGGCGCCGGGGACACCGATCGCCAACGCGGTCGCCGAGGCCATCCGGCGGACCAGCGAGCAACTCGACCTGCGCCCGGGGGCGTCCCCATCGAGCACCGTCGCCATCCTCCGAGCCAGACCCGACGCCGCCGATCTCTACGTGCTCGGCGACAGCCCGATCCACTACGGCATCGGCCACCGGCAGCACTCGCTCACGGACGACAGGCTCTCGGCCGTCGCCACCCCCGAACGCGAGCACTACCGTGCGCAGCTCCGCGCCGGCCACGGCTACGACGACGCTCACCATGCCGCGCTCGTCCACCTCCAGCGAACCCAACAGCAGGCCCGCAACGTCGAGGGCGGCTACTGGATCGCCGAGACCGACCCCGCCGCAGCCCACCACGCGCTCACCACGAGCGTGGAGCGAGACATGATCGAATGGGCGGTCCTCGCCACCGACGGAGCAGCCGACCTCATCGAGCACGCCGGTCACCGCTGGCACCGCATCGCCCAGTACGACGACGCCCAGCTCACCGCTCTACTCGCACGCGTCCACGAGTGGGAGGACACCTCCGACCCGGATGGTCGCCACCTGCCCCGCGCCGAGCGGCACGACGACAAGACGATCGCAGCACTCGCGTCGATCTGGACGTGAGCCGTCACCTCGTTCGCCGCCGGATCTGCCTCTCGATGCTCACGGCGCAACGGCCTCACCGGATGCCCCGAGTGGGGTTACTGTTCGCCCTGGTCAGAGGCAGATTCGCGCTTGGTCGTACGAGGTGGTGAGCGCCATGTCACGTTCCAACCAGGAAGCCATCAATCAGCTTGCGGCGGAGGTCCTCACGGAGCACGAGCTCGCTGCGCTCGACAGGATCTTTCACGCGGACTACGTCGAGGCCGACCCTCCGCCCGGCATGGGGCCGGGTATCGAGGGCCTTCGCCAGTGGCTGGAAGGCTGGTTTGCGGCTTTCCCCGACCTGCGCTGGACGGTTGAGGAGCAGATCGCTGACGGCGACCAGGTGTGGAGCCGCTCGACCTGGCAGGGAACTCATCAGGGTGCGTTCTTCGGTATACCGGCTACGGGCAAGAAGGTCTCCGTTGCCGCGTGGACGATTGATCGTTTCCGCGACGGCAAGATCGAGCACAGCCGCCTCATCATGGACACCCTCGGACTGATGCAGCAGCTCGGCGTGATCCCGCCCGCTGGCTAACCGTGCGGGCAGACGGACTAGCGCCAAGCCGGCAACAAGCCCCGGTCAGCAGGGGGTGGCGGCGGGCACCCCCGAACGGGCCGGGGCCTGGTCAGGGCCAGTGCACCCCGCCTCACCGCTGGTTCCCGAGCTGAGAACGCGGGCTCGATCCTCGCCATCCGCTCTCAGGCGAAGGCCCAGCTCCCACGGTGTCCACACCGGAGCTGGGCCTTCGACGTCCCATCGGTCACCGCCCGCGAACCGGGTGCTGCCATCGTTGCGTTCATGGCATTCCTGCAGCTCACCGCGATCCTCGTGGAGGACTACGACGACGCGATCGCCTTCTTCACCCAGGCACTGGGATTCGAGCTGGTGGAGGACTCGCCCGCCCGCACCAACGACGGCCGCCCCAAGCGCTGGGTGGTCGTCCGCCCGCCGGGCGCTGAAACCGGGATCCTCCTCGCCCGCGCCGACGGCGAACCCCAGTCCGCGGCGATCGGCGATCAGCACGCCGGCCGGGTCGGCTTCTTCCTCCGCGTCGACGACTTCGACGCCTGCTACCAGCGCATGAAGGCCGCGGGCGTCGAGTTCCTCGCCGAGCCCCGTTCCGAGCCCTACGGCCGGGTCGTCGTCTTCCGCGACGTCGCCGGCAACCGTTGGGACCTCCTCGGCCCCGCCGCGTCCTCCTGACCTCGTCGGCGGCACCCCCGACCGGTGGGACCGGGCTTCCGGGCGATGAGGAAGCCCTGCGGGACCTTCGCGGACGCACTGGTCGGCTCGGGCGCTCGGACGAGGCGGGCGGTGAGGTCGAAGCCCGCGTCCTCGAGCAGAGCGACGACGGCGTCGGGTTGCAGGCGGTGGAAGTCCAGCGAGACCTGGTGGCCGAAGGCCTCGTCGAGGTGCAGGGTGTCGTCACCGACCTGGAAGGCCAGCAGCGCGTAGCCGCCAGGCCGGAGCACCCGGTGGAACTCGCCGATCACCTCCGGGCGCCGGGGCGCGGGGACGTGGATGACCGAGTACCAGGCGACCACTCCCGCCACGCTCTCGTCCGCGACGTCGAGCGCGCTCATCTCGCCCACCTCGAACCCGATCCCGGGGTGCTCACGACGGGCGAGCGCGACCATCGCGGGCGACAGATCGATGCCGCGGACGGGCAGGCCGAGCCGGTGCAGGTGGGCCGCGACGCCGCCCGGCCCGCTCCCGACCTCGAGCACCTGCGGGTCGGGGTGGCCGCGCCGGACCATCTCGGCGAACCCCGTCAGCAGCGCACGGTCGAGCGGGGACTCGTCGAGCGAGGCGGCGAACAGCTCGGCGTACTGCTCGGCCATGGCGTCGTAGCCGGACCTCGTCGCGCTCAGGTGAGCCGTCTCGATCACGGCGGGCATGCTACGAAGCCGGCGGCGCCCTGCGGGTACCAGCACGCACCCGCCGAGCGCTCGGCGCCGATGAGTTCGGACGGCGCGCCCGGTCCATCCCCCGAGTACGTCCGCACGCGGCGTACCGAGGAGGAGGGGCCGTGCCCGCAGGCGAGCGCATGTTCATGATCAACGGAGCGGCGAGCTGCGTGGAGGTGCAGGGCGGCGCCGACGACCCGGCCGTGCTGCTCGTCGGGTCGTCGATGTCGAGCTGGCCCGACGAGCTCTGCGCACGGCTCGTGGCCGGCGGGCGCCGGGTGATCCGGTACGACGTTCGCGACACCGGTCGCTCGGAGTCGTACCCCCCGGGCGCGCCCGGCTACTCGCTCGCCGATCTCGTCGACGACGCGGCCGGCGTGCTCGACGCGACCGGCACCGAGCGCGCGCACGTCGTGGGGATGTCGACGGGCGGCTGGATCGCCCAGCTGCTCGCCCTCGACCACGCCGATCGGGTCGCGACGCTCACGCTCATCGCGAGCCGGCCGAACACGCCCGGGCCGGTCGACGACGACCTCCCCGAGCACGACCCGGCCCTCATGGAGGTGATCACCCGCACCCCGGAGCCGGACTGGTCGGACGAGCGAGCCGTCGTCGACCACCTCGTGCTGATGGCCGGGACGTCCGCCGGGGCGGGCGCGTTCGACGAGGCCTCCGCCCGTGCGCGCGCCGAGGCCGAGGTCGCCCGTACCACCGACGTCAGGTGCGCGACCAGCAACATCGCCTTCGCCGACCACGGCCCTCGCTGGCGTGAGCGGCTCGGCGAGATCACCGCGCGGACGCTCGTGCTGCACGGCGAGGACGACCCGTTCTTCCCGATCGGCAACGGGGAGGCGCTCACCGCCGAGATCCCGGACGCTCGGCTCGTCCGGCTCGCTCACGTCGGGCACTGGCTCCCCGCCCACGCCGTCCCGGTCGTGGCGGACGAGCTGCTCGCCCACACGACGGGCTGATCGGACGGCCGGAGGCGCCGGTAGCGGGCGATGATCACGCCCGTGGTGGTCGTGACGCTGCGCATGAGCTCGAACTCGGCGAGCGGGGCGGGACCGTCGAAGAGCCGAGCGCCGCAGCCCAGCGTCAGCGGGTGGATCAGCAGCGTGTACTCGTCGATCAGGCCCGCGGCGTGCAGGCTCCGGACCAGCGACGCGCTGCCGTTGATCGACAGGTCGTTGCCCGGCCGGGCCTTCAGCTCGGCGACCGTCTCGACCGCCTCGCCGCGCAACAGGATCGAGTTCTGCCACGCGTCGGCGTCGTCGAGGGTCCTCGACACGACGTACTTCGTGGCCGCGTTCATGTGCGTGGTGAACGGGTTGCCGTCGGTCGCCCGCCCCCAGGCGGTGGTGAAGTCCTGCCATGTCGTGCGTCCGAACAGCATGTCCCCCGGCCGGGCCATGCCCTCGGCCAGCTCGCGGCCCATGACCTCGTCGTTGTAGCGCGGGCCCCAGCCCCCGTGCGGGAAGCCGCCGCGGGTGTCCTCGTCCGGGCGGCCGAGGCCCTGGACGACCCCGTCGAGGGTGACGAACTCGGTGGCCCTGATCCGACGCATCCGTCTGCTCCGTTCCGTGCGGGAGGCCGCCCTGCCGCGGCCCCTGGCTCTTACACGAACGACCGCAGGCGACATCGACAGCGACATGGAACTAATCAAATTTCAGCTCGATGAGGTATCGTCATCACATGCGCGTCGTGGTGACCCACTGGGTGCATGCGGGCGTGACGGCCCGGCTGGCCGAGTTCTGCCGTCCCGTCGCGCCGTCGCGCCAGGAGGAGCTGTGGCCGCGGGCCGAGGTGCTGGCCAGGGCGCGCGAGGCCGAGGGCCTCGTCGTCTGCATGGCCGACCGGGTGGACGCCGAGCTGCTGACGGCGTGCCCGCGGTTGCGGGTGGTCAGCGGGGTCTTCAAGGGCCAGGACACGATCGACGTGGCGGCCTGCGTGCGACGCGGTGTGCAGGTGACCGTGTTGCCGGACCTGCTGACGGCGCCCACGGCGGAACTGGTGGTCGGGCTGGTGCTGGCCCTGCGGCGGCGCCTGGTGGAGGGCGACACCTGGGTGCGGTCGGGGCGGCACGCCGGTTGGCGGCCCCGCCTCTACGGCAGCGGCCTGGCGGGCGCCACCGTCGGCATCATCGGGATGGGCCGGATCGGGCGGGCGGTGGCCGGCCGGCTCCGCGGCTTCGACGTCACGCTCGTGTACAGCGACCCCGTCCCGCTGCCCGACCCCGAGGCGCGCCGGCTCGGCGCGCGCCGGGTTCCCTTCCCCGAGCTACTGGCCGGCAGCGACGTCGTGGTGCCGCTGGTTCCGCTCACCGCGGACACCCGGCACCTGCTCGACGCCGAGGCGCTGCGCCGGATGCGGCCGGGCGCCTGCGTGGTGAACGCCGCCCGTGGGTCGATCGTCGACGAGGACGCGGTCGCCGAGGCACTGCGGGACGGCACGCTGGGCGGGTACGCGGCGGACGTCTTCGCTTTCGAGGACACCGCGTCCGGGGCGGTTGCGGCCGGGATCCCGCCTGCCCTGCTGACGCACCCCCGCACCGTGCTGACCCCGCACCTGGGCTCGGCGGTCGACGACGTGCGCCGCGAGATGGGGCTCGCGGTCGCCGAGCAGGTCCGGGACGCGCTCGCGGGCAGGCACCCCGAGGGCGCGATCACCCCGCCGCCGCCCCGGACGGTCCCGCGGTGAACCTCAACCAGCTCGCCGCCTACGTCGCGGTGCTCGACACCGGCGGGTTCCGGGCCGCGGCGGCCCGGCTCGGCGTCACCCAGGGCGCCGTGTCCCAGCACATCCGCCGGCTGGAGACCGAGCTGGGCACGAGCCTGGTCGAGCGCTCCTCCAGCGGCTGCCTCCCCGCGCCGGCGAGCGCGGCGTTCGAGCGCTACGCACGCACCCTGCTGGAGCTCGCCGACCGGGCCGGCCGGCTGTTCAGCGACCCCGAGCTGGTCGTGGGCGCGGCCTCGAACATCGGCATCTACCTGCTCCAGCCGATGATCAAGTCGATCGGGCACGCCCACGCGCCGCGCTACCGCATCCGACAGCGGATGGGCACCAACCGCGACGTGCTCGAGGAGCTGTGCACCGGGGCCGTCGACGTCGCCGTCACCGAGTGGTGGGACGAGCGGCCCGGCTTCGAGGCCACGCCGTGGCGCGACGAACCGCTGGTCGTCATCGTGGGCCCGGGCCATCCGTGGGCGGGCCGCACTGGCGTGAGCGTCGACGAGCTGGCCGGCGAGACGCTGCTCGGCGGCGAGCCGGCCAGCGGCACCGGAACCCTGCTGCAGAACACGCTCGGAGCTGCCGCGGCCCGGCTGCCCACCCCGGTGAACCTCGGCAGCACCGCCGCCGTCAAGGCCGCCGTCGAAGCCGGACTCGGCGTCTCGCTCGTCCTCGCCGCCGCCGCGGACGGCGAGGTGGCTGCGGGCCGGCTGCACGCGCTCGCCCTGGAAGGCCCGCCGCTGCGGAAGACCCTCTGGGTGAGCCACCGCCGCGCACTGGTGGCCTCCGACCCGGCCGCCGCGTTCACCCGGGCCCTGCTGGCCGCCGAGCCATGACCTCCGATCCCCGCCCGACGACGCGCGCCGCTCCCTGGCGGCGGGTGTTCTACGGGTGGTGGATGATCGCCGGGCTCGCCGTCACCGAACTGGTCTCGTGGGGCGTGCTCGTCTACGCCTTCTCGGTGTTCGTCGTGCCCATGGGCGCGCAGCTCGGCTGGTCGGCGGCCCAGCTGGGCGGCGCGTACACCACGGGCGTGGCGGTATCCGGCCTGGTCGCCGTCCCCGTCGGGCACCTGCTGCAGCGCAACGGGGCCCGGGGGGTCATGACCGCCGGCAGCCTGCTCGGGGTCGCGGGGCTGCTGACCTGGGCACACGCCCATTCCCTCGGCACCTTCTACACGGCGTTCGTCCTGGCCGGGCTGGCGATGGCCGCCACCCTCTACGAGCCGGCGTTCGCCGTGGCCGCCACCTGGTTCGTCGCTCACCGCGCCCGCGCCGTGCTGGTGCTCACGATCGCCGGCGGCCTGTCCAGCACCGTGTTCGTGCCGCTGACCGGGGTCCTCATCGGCGCGTACGGCTGGCGGACCACCCTCGTCCTGCTCGCCGGGATCCTGGGCGTGGTCACGGTGCCACTGCACGCCGCGCTGCTGCGGCGCCGGCCGTCCGACCTGGGGACGCATCCCGACGGGCGACCCGCGGACGCCGACGCGCCGACGTGGCCGGACACCATCAGCGGCGCGATCACGCGGCGCGCCTCGTTCCGGTGGTTCACCCTCCACCTGGTCACCCACACCGCCGGGAAGCTCGCCGTCACGGTCGTGCTGGTCGCCTATCTCACCGGCCGCGGCTACCCGCTGACCCAGGCCACCGTCGCGGCAGGCGCCGTCGGCGCGTTCCAGGTGATCGGACGGCTGACCTGCACGGCGCTGCAGAGCCGGATCCCGGCGCAGCGCACGGCGGTCCTCCTGTTCGCCGCGCAGGCGGTGGCCCTGCCCGCCCCGCTGCTCACCACCGGCCACGGACCGGCGGCCACGGCCGCCGTCATCGGGTCGGTCGTGTTCTTCGGCCTCGGGTACGGACTGCCCGACCTGCTACGCGGCACCGTGCTCGTCGACTACTACGGCCCGCGCCGCTACCCGCGCGTCAACGGGATCATCGCCGTCTTCGTCGTCGCGGCGCGGGCCGCAGGCCCCCTCCTCGCCGGTCTCGCCGCCACAGCCTTCGGCGGCCACTCCGCCACACTGCTCGGCGCCGCGGCCCTGATGGCGACGGGGGGCTTCGCCCTGTCCCGCGCCCACCGCGCGTTCACCACCGAATCGGCCGCGGCTGAACCCGACGACCGCGGCCGAATCTGATCAGAGCTTGTCCACCGCGTGCTTGACCAGCACCCCGACCCGGTCCTTGTCAGCGGTCGCGGGACCGCTCACCGCCACCATCACCGGTGTCCCACCGACGACCTTCACGGCCGAGAACGTCGCGGTCCCGTCCTGGTCGGCGTAGTAGACAGCACCCTCACCGATCCCGCTGACCCGTTCGGCGCCGGCCTTCTTGTCCATCACCGCCTTGATCATCTGATTGGGGGTGACCTCGTTGCCCTCGTACACCGAGGCGACCAGCGCGGCCGCGTCCTCGCCACCTGCCGTGTAGCTGCAGACGAAGGCCTGGCCCCCGTTGGCGAGCTTCTGCGACGGCGCCTCCTCTGCCGTGGCCCCGGAGACCGAGAACGCCTCGTCGACCTCGCTGGTCTCGACCAGCGGACATGCCGCCGTGATCTCCGCGGCCGTCCGCCGGCCGGCCGGGCTCGACGGGCTGCCCGCGCTCGGAGCGGGCTGCGTGGTCGCCTGCGCGACCGAGCTGGGGGATCCGGCGGAAACGGCCTCCGAACACGCTGACATCAACGGCAATGCAGCTGCCACGACCGCCAGCGCAGCCCAGCGGGCGGAAGGCCTGACACGATTCGACACGAAGACACACCACTATCGTCACTCGGAAGGATGAACCAGCACGCTACGCCTTGCGATCCACTCGCAATTTCATCACCCTTTCGGCCCTTAATTGAGGCGCAGAAGGCTGAATCGTGATGCCCCGAACGCCGCGAGAAGCTGCTCCCTACCGGAGCAGCTTGCTCATCTGCATGGTCGAGAGGGCGTAACCGCTCTTGCGGTACAGCGCGATCGCGGCCACGTTCGTGCCGACGACGTTGAGGCCGAGGCGGGTCCTGCCGTCGCGCACGGCGAGTGCCTCGACCTCGGCGAGGATCGCGGAGCCGTAAACCGGCGCGCCGCGCGTGCGGGTAGACGTTGATGTCGTACAGCCATGCGGCGTCGGTGCCCTCGGCGCGGTGCGGGTCCGGTCCCACCCAGGCGTTCCCCACCGGGCTGCCGGCAGTGTCCTCGGCGATCAGGAGGGTGTGCCGCGGGGTGGCCACACCCTGGGGCAGGTACTGCCTGATCCCGCCCGCCGCCGTGGCACGGGCTTCCTCCTCGGACATGGTCGCGACGAGCTCCTCGACGACCGCGGCCTGCATCTCGACGACGTACGTGCGGTACTCGTCCTCGGACATCTCGCGCAGCGTCACGCGTGGTGGCCCCATACCCTCATCGTGTCCAGTGGCCATCTGGAGATCAACACGTGCCGACCCCGCGTGACTACGACACCGACCCCGGGCGATACCGGTTGGGCATGCGGGTGGCGGCCGCGCACACGGCGCCGGGGGTGAACCTGCAGGCCCGGATCGTCGAGCTCATCGTCGCTGCGGGCGGCACCACCGTGCTCGACGCCGGCTGTGGTGACGGCGCCCTCGCCGTCGCGGCTGCCACCTGGCCCCTGGACGTGATCGGGCTGGATGCGGCCGCTCCCATGGTCGAGGCCGCCCGCGCGCACGGGCCGGTCGTCCGCGGTGACGTCGCGGCTCTTCCGGTGGCCGACGCGAGCGTCGACGCCGTGGTGACCGTCAACGTGCTCGACCACCTCGACCGGCCCACGACCGCGCTCTGCGAGGCGAGGCGGGTCCTCCGGCCGGGCGGGCTGTTCGTGGCGGGCACGGTGGCACGCTCCGACTCGCCCGAGCTGGGGCCGTTCTGGCACGCAGCGCCCGGGACGTTCGACAGCGAGGAAGCGCCCGGCATCGTGGCGGGCGTCTTCGGTGCGGTGACCGTCGAACCGTGGGACGCCCCGCTCGTGACGCTCCCCGACCGCGACGCCGTGCGGGACTACCTGCGCGCCCGGTTCGTACCTTCGGGCGAGGCAGGTCGGCTCGCCGACGCGATCGCGGCGCGCGGCCCGCTCCCGCTGCCGGTGACCAAACGCGGCGCGCTGCTGCTGGCGCGGCGCTGACCAGCGCGGATATCGCCTTGTTCGGCAGTCGGAAGGGCTGCGACACTCGCCGCGTGACCAGCGCCACCGACCCGCTCCGGCGCATCCCGTATGCGAGCGACGCGCTCGACGTGCTCGGGGAGTGCGCGGGCATGGCCGTCTGCGAGATGTCCGTCCCCGCCGGGTTCCCCGGCCCGCCGGCGCACGTCCACCACGGGTTCGACGAGGCGATCTACGTGCTCGACGGGGAGCTGCTCGTCGTCACGGGCCGGTCCGACGCGCGCCCGCTCCCTGCCGGGAGCCTGGTGCTCGCGCCCCGGGGCACCCGGCACACGTTCCGCAACCCGGGCGACCGGCCGGTGCGGGTCCTCGGCATCTGGAGTCCCGGCTCGGCGTTGGAGTTCATGGAGGACGTCGGCGTGGCGTTGCCCGCCTCCGGTCCGCCGGACCCGTCCCTGATCGCCGAGGTGTACCGACGGCACAACAGCGAGGTCGTTCCTTAGTACCCGGGGTTTGCCCGATCAGTCGGGCAGCAACGGCACCGTGAGGCCCTGGTCGCGCCCCAACAGCACCGCGCGGGTGACGGCCGAGGTGCCGAACCGGCGGTGCACCTCGTCCAGTGCGGTGTCGAGCGCATCGGTGGCGCCCTCGTCGAACGGCAGCTCGAGCTGCATCGTGGCGTCGTCGTCGAGGTTGCCGACCGCGATGCCGACGAGGGTGCACCCGCGCTCCCGGATGAGCGGCAGCGCCCGCGCCACGAGCACGCGCACCGCGGCGAGCACCTCCTCGGTGCCGGAGGTCGGCTGGGCGAGGGTGTGGGAGCGGGAGATGCGGGAGAAGTCGGCGAACCTCAGCCGCAGCACCACGGTGCGGCCGACGCGGTGGGCCTTCCGCATCCGCCGGGTGACGCGGTCGGCCAGCCCGACGACCACCGCGTCGATGCTCTCCGGGGTGTGGGGCCCCCTGCCGATGGCCCGCTGGGAGCCGATCGACCCGCGACGGCGGCCCACCACGACGGGGCGCGGGTCGCGGTTCTGGGCGAGCGCGTGCAGGTGGCGCCCCAGCGCGCGACCCAACGTGGACACCAGGACCGACTCGGGAAGGGCCGCCACCTCACCCACGCTCGAGATGCCGTACTCGTGCAGCTTGGCCGCCGTGACCCGGCCGACGCCCCACAGCCGCTCCACCGCCAGCGGGTGCAGGAACTCGAGCTCCCCGTCGGGCGGGACGACGAGCAGCCCGTCCGGCTTGGCCACCCCGCTGGCGACCTTGGCGAGGAACTTCGTGCGGGCGACGCCCACGGTGATCGGCAGCCCGACGCGCTCGCGCACCTCCCTGCGCAGCCGCGCGGCGATGTCGACCGGCGGGCCGGAGATCCGGCGCAGGCCGCCGACGTCGAGGAACGCCTCGTCGATGGACAGGCCCTCCACCAGCGGCGTGGTGTGCCGGAACACCTCGAACACCGCCTTGCTGGCCGCGGCGTACGCCGACATCCGCGGTGGGACCACGATCGCGTGCGGGCACAGTGCGAGGGCCTGCCGTCCGCCCATGGCGGTGGCCACCCCACAGGCCTTGGCCTCGTAGCTGGCCGCGAGCACCACGCCCCCGCCGACGATCACCGGGCGCCCGCGCAGGCGGGGGTCGTCGCGCTGCTCGACCGATGCGTAGAACGCGTCGAGATCGGCGTGGAGGATGGAGGCCTCACCGGGCACGAACAGATGTTCGCATCGGCCACCGACAGCGGGAAACCCGTTGTCGCCGCCGGAATGATCGTTCGGGTGGAACCGACCGGTCGCCGGGTGCGCGCAGTCGTGGTGCACGAGGGCACCCTCCTCGGCGCGCTACCCGGGTTCGACGTCGCCGGCCCGTCGTGGTCGGACGTCGAGCCGGTGGCGGCCGAGCTGGACCGGCGGCTCGGCGCCCGCACGGCCGTGCTCCGCATGGTCACGGCGACCGGCCGGATGATGCGCGGCGGCGAGGTCACCTACCTCGTCGAGGCGATGACGCCGCCGACGTCGGCACCTCGATGGGACGGCACCGCCGATCCCGGTGTCCTCGCCCCGCACGAGCACCGGATGCCATGGGCCGAGCCCGGAGGGCCGGCGCGGGTCCTGGACTGGGCGACGGCCGAGCTGCGTGGGGTGGGCCGACCGCTCACGGGCCCGCCCGTTCAGGTGAAGTCCTGGAACCTCTCCTGCCTCTACCGGCTCCCCGCGACGGCCGGGCCGGTCTGGCTCAAGTGCACGCCGCCGTTCCTCGGGGCCGAGGCGCTGGCCGCCGGCTACGTGGCCGAGCACGACCCCGACCTCGCTCCCGCGGTGCTCGCCGCCACCGCCGACGGCGGGTGCACGGTGATGGCCGATGTGCCCGGCCGCGACTGCTGGGACGCCGACGCCGCCACGGTCGCCGCGGTGCTGCCGCGGTACGTCGCCGTGCAGGCCGCGCTCGCCGGGCACGCGCTGCCCGGCCTGCCCGACCGCCGGGTGTCCACCCTCGCCGCCCGCGCCGACCGGTTGCTCGCCCCGGACGTGACCGCCGATCTCGACGCGGCCGAGCGGCGAGCGCTCGCCCGTCTCGTCGCCGGGCTGGCGGACCGCGGGGCCTCGATCGCGGGCACGGGGGTGCCCGAGACCCTCGTGCACGGCGACTTCCACCCGGGCAACTGGCGTTCCGACGGGCGCCGTCGCGTCGTCTTCGACTGGTGCGAGTCCAGGCGCGGCCATCCCGCGTGCGACGTGCTGAGGCTCGCCGAATGGCTACCGGCCCCGCTCGCCGCGCTGGCGGCGCACCGCTGGGCGGCCGAGTGGCGCGCCGCCGTGCCCGGGTGCGACCCGGATCGGGCCGCCGAGCTCGTGCGCCCCGTCCAGCACCTCGAGGCCGCGCTCACCTACCAGACGTTCCTCGACGGCATCGAGCCGGACGAGCGGGTCTACCACGAGGGCGATCCGGTTGAACAGATCCGGCTGGCGCTCGCTCACCGCGCCGCGTAGGCCTCCCGGGCCTTCCGCAGCTCCTCGCCGTGCGCGGCGTTCCAGGCGCAGGACGCGGCGAGCGGGGCGAAGAGGGAGGAGCCGAGCGGCGTCAGGGCGTACTCGACGCGCGGCGGGATGCCGGGCTGAGCGGTGCGCGTGACCAACCCGTCCCGTTCCATCGCGCGGAGCGACTCGGTGAGGACCTTCGGCGTGATCGGCGCGAGCGGGACCTGCAGCTCCGAGAACCGGCGTGGGCCGTCGCGCAGGCAGGCGAGGATCTTCGCCGTCCACTTGTCGCCCACCCGGACCGGGAGGGTCGAGTGGTCGGCGCAGCCGGCGAACATGTCCGGGGCGAGCGGGTCGGGCACGCACCCGAGCCTACGTCGGCGCTGGTCGCGACCACTACCGTTGCGGGAACCGGGCACCCTGCTCCTACCGTGCTGCGGCATGGGGAAGATCGTGGTCTTCGGAGCGGGTGGCCGGGCCGGGCGCCGGGTGGTCGAGGAGGCCGCGGCGCGCGGCCACGCCGTGACCGCGGTGGTGCGCACGCCACCCGAGCAGCGCGTGGACGGACGCGTGACGATCGCGGCCGGAGACGTCACCGACCCGGCGAGCGTGGCCGCGACGGCCGCCGGGCACGACGCGGCGATCACCGCGGCGGTCCGGCTCGACGTCCCGGCCGTCGACTTCTACACCGCGGCGACGCGCGCGCTCGTCGCCGGGCTGGGCGAGGCGGGCGTCCGCAGACTGGTCCTCGTGGGGATCGGATCGGCCCTGGAGGTGGCTCCGGGCCGGCGGGCGCTCGACGACCCGGCCTTCCCGCCGGGCCACCGGGCCTTCGCACTCGGCCACGTGGCGCAGCTCGACGTCCTCGCGGACGCCCCGCTCGACTGGGTCGTGCTCGCCCCGCCCGTCGTCTTCCTGGACGAGGCGGCCGAGCGGACCGGGCGCTACCGGACGGGCGGCACGGCGCCGCTGTCGCCGGCACCCACGTCCTTCTCCTACGCCGACCTCGCGGTCGCCCTCGTCGACGAGGCGGAGTCGCCCCGGCACCACCGGGTGATGGTCGCGGTGGGCGCCTGATCCCGCTCGGTGGCGCCCGGGCCGGGATCGGAGCCGCTACCTCGTTCTGCGCGGCCGCAGCGGTGGAGCCTTCGCGATCACGACCGTGCCGGCGAGGGCGGCCGCGAGCCCGAGCGCGAGCACCCAGCCCCAGCCGGGCCGGACCGGGTCGCCCAGCAGCCAGATCCCGACCATCCCCGGCACGAGCACCTCGGTGACGATGAAGACCGCCGTGACCGCGCCGACGTCGCCGCGGGAGAGCGCAGCCGTGTAGCCGACCATGCCGACCAGCCAGAACCCGACCACGAGGTACGTGGAGGGTTGGCCGAGCAGGAGCGCGATGTCGAGCCCCTCACCGGTCTGGACGTGCGCGGCGCGCACCGACACGGAGCCGCCGCCGAACCCGAGGCCTGACACCAGCGCGAGCGGCCACGCGTGCTTGCCCTGCCGCAGTATCAACACCCCGACCGCGAGCAGGAGCAGCGACGACAGCAGCACCACGTCCACGCCCGGGCGGTGCACCGGCGGCTGCTCGGTACCCGCGCTCGCCGCCACGAGCACCAGGCCCGCGAGGCACCCCGTGACCGCCAGCCGCGTGGTCATCGGCAGCTGCGCCCCGATCAACCAGGCGCTCACCACCGCGGTGAGCGCGATCGTGCCCCCGATCACCGCCTGTACGGCGAACACGGGCAGCACCCGCAGCGCCATCACGGCGCATCCCCACGCCACCAGATCGAGCAGCATCCCGGCGAGGTAGCGCGGCTGGACGGCAGCGGGTCTGGTACGGGTGGCCCGCCGGGCACCCGCCGCCTGGAGCAGTGCGCCGCAGCTGTTGAGGACCATCGCAACAGCGGCGAACAGGATCCCCACCAGCACGGCGTTCAGCATGCCTCACGGCGGGGTGGAGCGTTCCCGTCAGGGCCGCGGTCGTTGCTTCGAAACCTCGAAGAAGCCGCTCATCAGGCCACCGGGGAGCGCCGCGTTCGGGTCCCAGCGGGACGCGCGGTGCTCCTGCAGTATCCGGCGCGGCGCCTCCGAGGCGCGGACGACCAGTAGCGCGATGAGCGTCAGGACGATCACGGGCACGCCGATCACGAGGACCGGCCAGTCGAAGTAGCCGTACGCCACGAGCCCGGCCGCCAGCTCCATGGCGACGACCGTCGCTCCCATCCGCAGCACGGCAGTGTTCCCTTCTCGGAGTGTTCGGTGTCGGTTCTTCGGTCAGAGCGTCGGCGGCGCGGCGGCGGCGTCCTCGCCCACCTGGTCGAGCTCGCCTGCCGGGCCGGACGCGTTGCTGTCGCCGTCGCTCCCGCCCGACTCGCTGCCGGAGTCGGAGTCGCTGCTGCCGCTGTCGGAGTCGCTGCCGGAGTCGGAGTCCTTGGTGGTGCCGCTGCCCTTCGTGGGCTCGCTGGACTTCGTCGTCGTCTTGGACGAGGACGGCGGCTTCTCCCCGGACGTGGCCGGAGCGCTCGTCGGTTCGCCTGCGGGAGGCACGGCCGGGGCGGGTTCGCCCCCACCACCCGAACCGCGGCCACTTCCGCCGCTACCGCTGCCGGACTCGGACGGTGCGGAGTTCGAGCCCGTGCTCTCGTTGCCGGCGGTGTCCGTGGGCGTTTCGGACCCGCTCGGCCACAGGACGATCGCCAGCACGACGGCGCCCACGGCCAGCAGCGCACCCAGCCCGATCGCCATCACGTTGGGCCGGCGCCGCTCCTGCAGCTCCGGCTCGTCGTCGTAGTCGTCGTAGTCCCACTCCGGCTCCGGCTGCTGGTGCGCGTGCCGCGCCTGCCGGGGGCCGGGCTGCTGCGTGAGCACCGCGGCCGCGGGGTCGGCGACCGGCCGGGCCGGGGGACCGTAGTGGCCGGGGGGTGTGCCGCGGGGCGGGGTGCCCTGCTCGCCGCGCTGCGGGCCGTCGTTGTAGGGCCCGTCGTTGTACGGGCCGTCGTTGTACGGGCCGTCGTTGTACGGGCCGTCGTTGTACGGGCCGCTGTAGGGCATCCCGGGAGCGCCGGGCGGGAGCGGCGCCATCCGCGGCGGCCGCGCGGGCGGCGGGGCGCCGGGCGCCATCGGCGGGCCGGCGGGCGCCGCGACGGGCTGCGGCACCAACGACAGCGCGGCCCCCTTGGCGATGGCGTTCTTGGGGTCGGCGTCCACCGCGACCGGCCTGCCGAGCTGCTCGGAGACCAGCTGCGCGACGAGCGGGATCCGCGAGGAACCGCCGACGAGCAGCACGGCCGTCAGCTGGTCCGGCGCGAACCCCGCCGAGATGACCGCGGAGCGCAGCGCCGCGACGGTGTCCTCCACCTGGGGCCGGATCATCGCCTCGAACTCGCTGCGGTGCAGCCGCACCGAACCGCGCGACGACGGCAGCAGCACCGGGATCGACACCTCGGTGTCGCTGCTGAGCGCCTCCTTGGCCTCTGTGCACTCGCGCCGGATGCGCGCCACGGCCGACAGCACGGCCGGGTCGGTGTCGTCGAGCTCGGCGAAGGCGTCGGGCATCCCCTCGAGCACGTGCTCGAACACGGCCTGGTCGAAGTCGATGCCGCCGAGCCGTTCGAGGCCCTCCGGCCGGCCGACCAGCCGGAAGTCGACGTCGCCCTTGCGCACGACCGCGGCGTCGAACGTGCCGCCACCGAAGTCGTAGACGGCGATCGTGGACCCGGCGTTGATCCGCTCGTTCGCGGCGTAGCTCATGGCGGCCGCCTGCGGCTCGGCCAGGAACGTGACGGTGAGGCCCTGGTTCGCGAGTGCGGAGGCCAGCAGCTCCTTCTTGTGCTGCCCCCAGGCGGCGGGGTGGGTGACGGCGATCCGGTCGGCCGGCCCGCCCTCGCGCTCCGCGACGCGGTCGACGACCCAGCGGACGAGCCGGGAGGAGAGGTCCTGGGGGGCCCACGGCCGGTTCGCGACCATCAGGGGCGTCGGGTCGCCGATGCGCCGCTTGAACTCGCGGACCACGCGGTCCGGATCGGTCAGGGCCCGCCGCTCGGCGGCCTCGCCGACGACCATCGAGCCGTCCGGCCCGATGAAGACGACCGACGGCACCGTGGCACCACGGCTACCGAGGGTGACGACTTCCGGCTCCCCCCAGCGGCGGCCCGAGGAACGGCTCACCGCTGCGCAGGTGAACGTCGTTCCCAGGTCGATCCCGAGCTGGTACGCCATGCCTTTCCCCTCACCCCGACAACCGGCCTGTAGACCGGCCCCACGATCGCATCGCGGGATCTCGGCCCGTCGTTAGCCCCTCCAGGGGCCCCATTGGATCAAGGCCGACCCCCGAGTCCCCCTATCGGGGGGCTCCCTAATCCCCCGAACGGCGGCTTCCCGCAACTGTGGGGGATCCCCGATGGCCGAGCAACTCCTGCGCCCTACGTTCTGTTCAACGCGGCCCACCCAACCGCAGTCACGCAACCCAGAGGGGATACACAACACATGACTCTGCTCGAGTTCCTCCGCTCCCTGATCTTCGACGAGGACGCCCGGCAGGAGTTCGCGGACAACCCGGAGCAGGCGCTCGACGACGCCGGCCTGGGCCACCTGAGCGCGGACGACGTGCGGGACGCCCTGGAGATCATGCAGGACGACAGCCAGGACGCGGACTTCAGCCGCAACTACAACGGCGGCGACAACGAGGTCAACATCGCCGCGCCGTCACCGGTGGAGCACCACCACGACGGCGGGTCCGAGTCGGCGGCCGAGTACATCAACAAGTACATCTACAACAACTACGTCACCAACGAGGGTGACACGATCACCGACAACTCGATCAACCAGCAGATCGACACCGGCGGCGGCGACTTCGACCAGAACATCGACATCGACTCGACCGTCGCCTCGGGTGACGGCGCGGTGGCTGCCGGTGACGACATCGAGGACTCCCAGATCGCCACCGGGGACAACAACACCATCGGCGACGGCAACACCGACGTGGACGTCGAGGACGGCGGCAGCGCGGTCGTCGGCGACGACAACCAGGTCGTGAACGGCGACGGCAACACCACGGGCTTCGGCGACGGCGACGTCTCCTCCACCGACATCGACGGCGACGTCAGCGTCGACGACGGCAGCTCCTTCGCCATCGGCGGCGACTCCTCCGTGGACAGCCGCGACCAGTCCGACGACGACGTCAACATCGACAACAGCGACAACTCCGTCGAGGACTCCGGCAACACCACCACCGACTGGCACGACGAGTCGGACAACTCGAGCCACACCTCGATCGAGGACAACGACGAGTACAGCGAGTACTCCGACAGCTCCGACCACAGCAGCTACAACGACAACGACTCGACCGAGACCGACAGCCACGACAGCGTCGACTCGGACTACTCGATCCAGGCCTGATCGGCTGGACCAACGCGACCCCGTCGCCGGCGATGCCGGTGGCGGGGTCGTGACGTTGCGGGCCCACCTCGGGGACCGAATCCCCTAATGCGGGGTCGGTGGACGGTGCCGCATCCCCGATGGCGGCGGGTCGTCCCGGACCTACCGTTCCGTCCGATCCCACGAGCACCCGGAGAGGCAAGTGCCCGAGACGCTGTCCCTGATGGAGTTCCTGCAGGCGCTCCTCACCGACGCCGGGATGCGTGACGGCTTCGGGGACGACCCGCAGGGCACCCTGGCCGCCCACGGCCTCGCCGACCTCACCCCCGCCGACGTGCACGACGCGCTCGTGCTCGTGCAGGACACCCAGACCGTCGACTACTCCCTCGACGCCGCGACCGCCCCGCCGCCCCCGCCGCCCGCCGGTGACGGCCACGAAGCCGCGGTGGAGTACCTGGCCCGCTACCTCGCCGGACCGCAGGAGGCCGCGCCCGCCGAGTCGTGGCCCGACCCCGACGACCCCGGCGGCACCGCGCCGCTCGGTGAGTTCGGGTCGGGCGACGACACCGGGTACGGGGCCGGCTCCGACCTCCCCTTCGACGACGGCGGGTGGGCCGCTCCGAGGACCGAGCCCGATCACGGGCCCGGCGAGCAGATCGACACCATCCACGAGGACCTCGGTCACCACGACGGGTTCGACGAGTTCAGCGGCTTCGCGGACCTCGCCGACGACGTCCTCGACGACGTCCTGGACGGCCACGACGGCGGCCCGACGATGTCCGAGGGGGCTTGACCCCTCAGCGGAGAGCGGCGTCCCCCGAACCCCCTACGGGTGGGGTGCCGGATCCCCGAACGGGTACGAATCCCAGACTCTGGACGATCCCCGATGGCCCGGATGGCCGAGCGCCATAGCGTTCGTCCCAACGCCGGAACACCCCGGTCCCGGCACCTCTCCCACATGGAGTTGACCGACGATGTCGACGACCAACCTGCTCGAACTGCTCCTCAACCTGCTCCGCGACCCGAGCGCCTACCGCGACGACCCGGAGGGCTTCCTCTCCTCGTGCGGCGACGTGTCGCCGGAGGACATCCGCGAGGCGCTGCTCCTGCTGCAGGATCGGCAGGACGCCGACTTCAGCCGCGAGTACCACGGCGGCGGCAACGTGGTCCACGTGCCCCCGCCGCCGCCCGCCTCGGAGCCGGAGCCCGGCGAGAGCAACCACGAGGCCGCGGTGCGCTACCTGGACACCTACATCACCAACAACTACGTCACCAACGAGGGCGACACGATCACCGACAACTCGATCAACCAGCAGATCGACACCGGCGGCGGCGACTTCGACCAGGACATCGACGTCGACTCCGTGGTGGCATCCGGCGACGGTTCGGTGGCGGCGGGCGACGACATCGACGACTCCCAGATCGCCACCGGGGACGACGACACGATCGGCGACGGCAACACGGACGTGGACGTCGAGGACGGCGGCAGCGCGGTCGTCGGCGACGACAACGAGGTCGTGAACGGCGACGACAACGTCACGGGCTTCGGCGACGGGGACGTCTCCTCCACCGACGTCGACGGCGACGTCGCCGTGGACGACGGGAGCTCCCTCGCGATCGACGGCAGCTCCTCCGTGGACAGCCGCGACCAGTCCGATGACGACGTCACCATCGACAACAGCGACAACTCGGTCGAGGACTCCGGCAACACCACCACCGACTGGCACGACGAGTCGGACAACTCGAGCCACACATCGGTGCAGGACAACGACGAGTACAGCGAGTACTCCGACAGCTCCGACCACAGCAGCTACGACGAGAACGACACGACCACCACGGACAGCCACGACGCCACCCAGGAGTCGTACAGCGCCGAGGTCGTCTGATCACTGGTGGCAGCGCCGCGCGGGCGGCGCTGTAGCCTGCCGGGTGACCCGCCGCCGGCCCCGCCACTCCACGGGAGTACCCGAGGTGGCGGGGCCGGTGTCGTACTGGCCGATCCGGTGAGTCAGGATCGGGTCGACGACCGGCAGGTGTCGACGAGGAGGGAAGGACCCGGCGTGGCGGTTCCCGCAGCGGTCGAGTTGGTCGACCTCGCGCTGAAAGCAACCACCGCCTACGAGCGTCCCGACCTCGGTGGGCGGCTGCTCCAGACCCGCAAGAGGCTCGTCGACCCGGACGTGCGCGTGCTCATCGTCGGCGAGTTCAAGCAGGGCAAGAGCCAGCTGGTCAACGCGCTGGTGAACGCACCGGTGTGCCCGGTGGACGACGACATCGCCACGGCGGTGCCCACGGTGGTGAAGTACGCCGAGACCACCGTCGCCGAGCTGGTGCGCGAGGGCGAGTCGGAGGACTCCGCCGAACGCACCGCGGTGCCGGCCACCCAGCTGGCGCAGCACGTGTCGGAGGCGGGCAACCCCGGCAACAAAGCGTTGCTCAGCTACGCCGAGGTGGGGCTGCCGCGCAAGCTGCTGTCCGGCGGGCTGGTGCTCGTCGACACCCCGGGCGTCGGCGGGCTCGGGTCGGCGCACGGCGCGGCCACGATGTCCGCCCTGCCCGGCGCGGACGCCGTGCTGCTCGTCTCGGATGCCGCCCAGGAGTACACCGGCCCCGAGCTGGAGTTCCTGAACGCGGCGATGAAGCTCTGTCCGAACGTCGCCTGCGTCCTCACGAAGACCGACCTCTACCCGCACTGGCGGCGGATCGAGGAGCTCGACCGCGGCCACCTCCGCAAGGCCGGCATCAACGCCGAGATCTTCCCGGTGTCCTCGGTGCTGCGGCTGCACGCGGCCAAGGAGCAGGACTCCGAGCTGATGGACGAGTCCGGCTTCAAGTCGCTCGTCGACTACCTGCTGCACAAGGTCGTGGCGCAGTCCGACGATCTCGACCGGCGCTCCACGAGCCACGACGTGCTCTCGATCGCCGACCAGCTGTCGTCCGGTATGAAGGCCGAGCTCTCCATCCTGGAGGATCCGGAGAAGGTGAACGGCCTCGTCGAGGACCTCACCAGGGCGAAGGCGCGGGCCGACGAGCTCAAGCAGCGGTCGTCGCGCTGGCAGATCACCCTCAACGACGGGGTGGCCGACCTGCAGTCCGACATCGGCTACGACCTGCGCGACCGGCTGCGCACCATCGGGCGCGAGGCCGAGCAGCTCATCGACGACTCCGACCCGGCGGAGGTGTGGGAGCAGTTCTCCGACTGGTTCCACCAGCAGATCTCCTCCGCCGCGTCGGCCAACTTCGTCTGGGCCGCCGAACGCGCACGCTGGCTCGCCGCCCAGGTGGCCGAGCACTTCGCCGAAGGCGCCGACATCTCCATGCCCGAGCTGCGGTTCGACGACGAGGGCATCGCCGGCAAGGTCGACCCCCTCACGCAGCCGGAGGCGGAGAAGCTCACCCGCGGCGGCCAGCTCCTCACCGGCATGAAGGGCGGTTACGGCGGCATGCTGATGTTCGGCATGCTGGGCACGCTGGCCGGGCTGCCGATCTTCGCGGGCGCCCCGGCCGGTGTGCTGCTGGGGATCAAGGCGGTGCGCGACGAGAAGAAGCGGATGCTGCAGAAGCGCCGCGCGGACGCCAAGAACGGGGTGCGCAAGCACATCGACGAGGTCACGTTCCAGGTGGGCAAGGACTCCAACGACATGCTGCGGCGCACCCAGCGCCAGCTGCGCGACCACTTCAGCGCGCTCGCCGAGGAGATGAGCACGTCGATCGCCGCGTCCGTCCAGGCCGCGCAGAACGCGCTGAAGACCAACACGTCGGGCCGGGAGAAGCGGATCAAGGACCTCAAGGCGGAGCTGGCCCGCATCGACGGCATGGCACAGCGCGCCAGGGCGCTGGTGAACGACAAACGACCGACCGCGCTCTCCGGAGGTGCCGCATGACCGCGCCCGCGCCCCCGCTCGGTGCCGCGGTGCGGATCCTGCTGCGCCAGGCGATCGAGGCGTACCAGGACAGCCCGCAGGCGCACGGCTGGTTGACGCACAACCTCCAGCGGTTCGACGAGCCGCTGCGGGTGGCCATCGCGGGCAAGGTGAAGGCGGGCAAGTCGACGCTGCTGAACGCGCTGGTCGGGGAGCAGATCGCCCCCACCGACGCCGGCGAGTGCACCCGCGTGGTCACCTGGTACGTCGACGCGCAGTTCCCGCGCGTCACGATGTACCCCCGCGGCTCGGAGCCGCAGCAGCTCACGATCAACCGCTCCACCGGCGGGCTCTCGTTCGACCTGCACGGCTTCCCGGTGGAGAAGGTCGACAAGCTCGAGGTGGAGTGGCCGTCGCAGAGCCTGCGCACGCAGACGCTGATCGACACCCCGGGCATCGCGTCGCTGTCGGCCGACACGTCGGCGCGGGCGGGGGCGTTCCTCGCGCCCGAGGACGCACCCACGCAGGCCGACGCCGTCATCTACCTGATGCGCCACCTGCACAACACCGACGTCCGGTTCCTCGAGTCGTTCTTCGACCAGGGCGTGGCCCGCGCCACCCCGGTCAACACGATCGGGGTGCTCTCGCGCGCCGACGAGATCGGCGCAGGCAGGCTGAACGCGCTCACGTCCGCGCGGAAGATCGCCCGGCGCTACCGGGCCGACGACAAGATCCGCGGCCTGTGCCAGACCGTGGTTGCCGTGGCCGGCCTGCTGGCCCAGACCGGTCGCACGATGCGCCAGGGCGAGTTCACGGCGCTCACCGCGCTGGCCGCGATGCCCCGCTCGGACATCGAGTCGATGCTGCTGTCGGCCGACCGCTTCTCCCGCACCGAGCTCGACTCGCCCGGCGCCCCCGACTCCCAGACCCGCGCCGGGCTGATGGAGCGGTTCGGGATGTTCGGCGTGCGGCTGGCCACCACCCTGATCCGCCAGGGCATGACCGACCCGAACGCCATCTCGGCCGAGCTCGTCAAGCGCAGCGGCCTCGACGAGCTGCGCAGCGTGCTCTCCACGCAGTTCAGCGAGCGGCGCGACCTGCTCAAGGCCCGCTCGGCGCTGCTGGCCGTCGACCTCGTGCTCACGCGCGAGGAGCCGCGTGCCGCCACCACCGCACTGGCGGGCGAGGTGGAGCGCATCCTCGCGGGGGCCCACGAGTTCGCCGAGCTGCGGTTGCTCTCCGCGCTGCGCGCCGGGGCGATCAAGCTGCCCAAGGAGGTGCTGCAGGAGGCCGAGCAGCTGCTGGGCGGCGACGGCGGTGCGCCGTACGCGCGGCTCGGGCTCGAGCCCGACGCGGGCCCGCAGGAGGTGTGGGACGCCGCCATCGACGCGGCGAACCGGTGGCGCAGGCGGGGGGAGAGCCCGCTGTCGAGCCGGGCGATCGCCGACGTTTCGCGGCAGGTGGTGCGCAGCTGCGAGGGCATCCTCGCCAGCATGCGCCAGCAGTAGCGCCCGCGTCAGGCCTCGGTGCCCGGTCCGACGATCTGGCGCAGGTGGGCGAACAGCTCGCCCCGGCTGCCCGAGCCGAGGCGCTGGCGCATCCGGGCGACGTGGTGCTCCACGGTCTTGGCCGAGATGAACAGCCGCTCGCCGATCTGCCGGTAGGTCAGGCCCTCCAGGACGAGCCCGGCGACCTCCCGCTCTCGCTCGCTCAGCGGCCCGTCGACGCCGTCGGCCGCCTGGTCCGGCACCGGCTCGGCCTCCACGGCCGCGGCCGGGACACCGCGGGGATCGCTGTCGGCGTCGGCCTCCACGGCGACGGCGCGCGTCGCCGGGCCGGTGCTCTGCAACGCGCGGGCGCACGCGAGCAGCGCCGTCATGGCCTTGCGGTCGTGGGTGCGGATCGCCGCCTGCCCGGCGAGCTTGCCACCCTCCCACGCCATCCCGACGGCGTGCAGGCCACGAGCGGCGGCCTCCACCCCGGCGGCGTCGACCTCGGCCTCGAGCAGGCGCACCCAGTGCTGTGCGGCCGCCGCCATGGCGGCCGCGTACCGGCTGCCGTCGGCGGCCGCCTCCAGCGCCGCCGCGTGCCGCTTCGCGGCATCGCGGTTCTCGGACAGGATCGCGGCCTGCAGGCCCGACCAGTGCAGCGGCGCCGCCCACAGCGCGGGGTCACCGAGCCGGGAGAGCAGGTCGGTGGCCTCGTCGAGGTGCGGGCGCACCCAGCTCGACTCCCGCAGCCGCGTGGCCGCCACCCACAGCTCGCCGAGCTGCTGCAGCACGAACAGGTCCACCGGGTGGCGCACGATCGCCTCGCGCGCGCGGCCCCATGCCGTCATGAGCACGGCGAGGTCGCCCGCCCGCCGGGCGAGCGCGACGTCCAGCGCAGCGGCGAGGAACTCGTCGCGGGGCTCGAGGACGGCACCGGGTGGGGACGCCACGGCGAGCGCCGAGCGCGCCGCGCCCGTGGCCCCGCGGAACAGCGCGATCCAGCCGAGGAGCAGGCGGTGGCGGGTGACCGACCCGCGCCCGCCGAGCCCGACCCGCAGGGCGCGTTCCAGCACCGACTGCGCCACGTCGAGCTCTCCGCAGTGCACCGCGACCAGCGCCGCAAGCGCGGCCGGGGTGTCCGGCAGGAGCGCGGCGCGCTGGGAGGCCTCCAGCAGCGACGCCGCGCGCGTCAGCTGGGACAGTGCCGCGGTGGGCGACCCCGCGACCGAGTCGTAGACGCCCTGGGCCATCAGCTCCTCGGCGCCGGCCAGCAGTGTGGGCGGGCGCTTCGGGGCACCGCCGCCCGCCGGCGGAGCCTGCAGCAACTTGGCGGCCTCGTCGAGCGCACCGGTGCCGATGAGCGCGGGGACGGCGAGCACGGCGGTTGCACCCATGGCGGGCTCCAGCGCGGTGCCCATCCAGCGGTACAGCTCCGCGCTGCGGCCGAGCATCCCGCGGTGGGCGAGGACGGCCGCCGCCACGGTGCCGGCACGCACCGCGTCGGCGGGCGAGACCTGATCGGGATCGGACAGCACCTGGTCGGCCTGGGTGAGGGCGAGGTCGAGGTCGCCGGTGAGCACCGCCGCCTCGGCCCGGCTGGCCGCGAGGCCCAGCGCGGGGCTCCCGGCACGCACGGCCGCCTCGAACAGCTCACCCGCCGCCGGGGATCCGGTGCGCAGCGCCTCCTCGCCCGCCGCGGTGAACACGGCCGCCACCCTCGAGCCGCTCGCTCCCGTGCCGAGCAGGCCGCGGGCCGCGGCGAGGACGTTGCCGCCGCGGTCGAGCTCGATCTCCGCGAGGGTGCGCCGCAGCTCCACCCGGGACGCCCGCGGGGTGCGCGCCAGTACCGCGGCCGAGACGAGCGGCACCGCCCTCCCGTCACCGGTGAGCATCCCCGCGGCCCGCGCGGCCTCCAGCAGCTCGTCGAGCTGGGCGGCACCGTCGTCGGGAGAGAGCCCCAGCAGCGGGACGAGCACCTCGGACTCCAGCGGGGCGCCGAGCGCGCGGGCCAGCAGCAGGCCCCCGACGCCGTCGCCGAGGCCGTGCACCAGGTAGCCGAGCTGCACCAGCAGGCCGGCAGGCGGCTCGCCGGGGAGCACGCCGCGGACGCGATCCAACCCGCTCTGCTCCAGGAGCGCACCGAGCAGCCGATCGACCAGCCCGGGCAGACCCGCCGTCTGCTCGAGCACGTGGTCCACGAGGTGCGGGGGCGGGGCGTCCCCGCCCAGCAGCAGCGCGGCCCGCGCCGCGACCCCGGTGCGGTCGAGCGCCTCCAGCACCACGGGCGGGCGCGTGGCCGCGAGGGCGCTACCGAGCGCCGCGGTGCCGGGCGGGCGCGGCCACGGCCGGTGCGCGACCACGAGGTGGCCACCGGGCGCCGCGGCGAGCACCGCGAGCCGCTCCAGCTCGTCCGGCGGGAGCAGGTGGGCGTCGTCGAGCAGGAGCGCGTCGTCGGTGCCCAGCTCCGTGACGCCCGCGATCTCCCGGTGGACGGTGAGGCCCGCGGCCGCGAACGTGGCGGCGAGCGCGTCGAGCAGCACGGTCTTGCCGTGCCCGCCCGGACCGATCACGTCCACCCGGCGGGACGTCGCGGAACGGGCGGCTGCCTCGTGCACGAGTCGACGCGCCACGGGCGAGCCCGCGAGCAGCCTCTCCGGCGCCCGAGGCGCCGGCTGGGTACGCGTCGACACTGAGCGGAGGTTACTCAGAGGACCCGATCACCTGGCAGTCGACGGTTGCCGGCGTCTGCCCAGCGGTCCCCCTCGACCAGGTGAGTGGCACGATCGTCCCGGAATGCTCCAGGAGGAACACATGCACGGGTCCGTCTGGGCGATCGTGCTCGCGGGCGGGCTGTCGCGGCGGTTCGGTGAGCGGTCGAAGCAGTTCGAGAACGTCGGCGGCGTGCCGATGGTGGCCCGCGCGGTGGCGGCCGCCCGGCGCGCCTGCGACGGCGTGGTCCTCGTGCTCCCCCCGGGGCGGCCCTGGACGGGGGAGCCGGTCGACGCCGTCGCGGAAGGCGGGGACCACCAGTCGGAGTCGCTGCGCGCGGGGCTCGCGGCGGTGCCCGCCGACGCGGCGATCGTCGCGGTGGCCGACCCGGCCCACCCCCTCGCGTCCGACGCGCTGTTCCGGGCCGTGATCACGGCCGTGCGGGAGGGCGCGGACGGCGCCGTTCCGGTGGTACCGATACTGGAGGTCGTGCAGCGGGTCCGGAACGGCGACGTCGTCGAGACCCTGCCCAAGGACGACCTCGTCCTGACGCAGACGCCCCAGGCGTTCCGCGCCGACGTGCTCCGTGCGGTGCACGCCGACCGGCCGCGCCCGGTCGAGAACTCCGGGCTGCTGGTCGAGCGCGGCCACCGGGTCGTCACCGTTTCGGGTGATGTCGCCAACGTCCATGTGACGACTCCGCAGGAGCTCGCGATAGCAGAGTGTCTCGCTGATCGCGGGACTCACGGTGCAGGCCCCAGCTGCACTACGACATCGGGCGGAACCACAGCCCTCACCGACTACACCGAGTAGCACTCTCCATACAGCTCCCCGAACAGCGGAGGGACACGCTTCCTGATGGACTACGACACCCCTGTTGTCATCCTGTGCGGCGGACAGGGCACGCGCATCCGCGAGGTGAGCGAACGCCTGCCGAAGGCCATGGTGGACATCGGCGGCCGGCCGATCCTCTGGCACATCATGAAGCTCTACAGCCACTACGGGTACCGGCGCTTCATCCTCTGCCTCGGCTACAAGGGCTGGGAGATCAAGCAGTTCTTCCTCGACTACCGCTCGCACATGTCCGACTTCACCCTCTCGCTGTCCGAGGGTGACCACCAGCCGTGGTTCCGCAACGGCGTGGCGGACGAGAACTGGGAGATCACCTTCGCCGAGACCGGCCTCGAGGCCGGCACCGGCGCCCGGCTGCGCCGCATCCGCGACTACGTCGACACCCCGCAGTTCATGATGACCTACGGCGACGGCGTCAGCGCCGTGGACATCGGGCACCTCGCGAAGGTCCACGCCGACGGCGGCCGGATCGGCACGGTCACCGGCGTGCACCCCACGTCGAAGTTCGGCGAGATGCAGGTCGACGGCAACGTCGTGGCGGAGTTCAACGAGAAGCCCACCCACGTCACCGGCTGGGTGAGCGGCGGGTACTTCGTGTTCGAGAAGTCGTTCCTCGACGACTACCTCGACGACGAGGAGGACCTGTTCCTCGAGGCGGAGCCGCTGCAGCGGCTGGCTCGCGACAAGCAGCTCACCGTGAACCGGCACGAGGGCTTCTGGGCCGCGATGGACACCTACAAGGACTACCAGGCGCTCAACGGCCTCTGGGCGAGCGGCGACGCCCCCTGGAAGGTCTGGGAGGACGAGACCCGCACCTGGTGACCCTCACGGGCGCGGGTCGGCGCTCAACAGGCGCTTCCACTCCTCGATGCCGGGGAGGGCGGCCGCGCGCACCGCGCCGTCGGGGGTGAGCGCGCGCACGGCGAGCGCGACCTCCCCGTCGTCACCGCCCTGCGCGGTCACGAGCAGCGGCCACGTCTCCCCGCCGATCAACCCGTTGATCTCCTCGGTGCGATGCGCCTGCTGGTACGCCCGCACGGCCGCGACCGTCCGCTCGTCGAAGCGGCCGTTCGGCTCGACGTCGGTGAGGCCGGCGGCGCGGAGGAGGTGCTGGGCCGCCTGCACGGCGCGCCCCTCGCTGCCGGATCGGAGCAGCGGCCACGACGCGCGCCGGGCCGCCCCCTCCGGGAGGGGCTCCCCGAGCACGTCCGCCACCTCGCCGCGCAGGCGCGGCAAGATCGCGTAGAACGCGTCGCCGGGGCAGAGCGTGTCCTTGAAGTCGCGGTGCCCACCGATCTCGGTCGGCTCGATCCCGTACTGGTGGCAGATGTAGGCGCACAGGTCCCGCAGCCGTTCCCACTGCTGGTCGGGCGGCGTGAGCGTCGAGTAGGTCCCCTCGTTCTCGATCCCGACGGCCTCGACGTTCTGCCCGGTGCAGTGCGCGCCCTCGACGTGCTGGGTGCCCCCGCGCAACACATCGAGGCTGCGGTGCCTGCCTTCGAGGACGTAGCCGCCGCGGCTGATCGTGAAGTTCTGCCCGGTGTCGATCCAGTGCCGCTGGTCCATGTGGAAGTCCTGGATCTTGCGGGCCACGAACTCGGCCGCGTTGCGGCTGAGGTCCTCGACGTTCGGGGTCGCCGTGTGGTGCACGATGATCCGCACCGGGCGCCGGTCCCAGACGGGGATGACGTCCGACGGCTCGCGGGCGCGCCACGCGCCGCAGCCCATGATCGGAGGGCTCTTCACGCCTGGTCCCGCACTCGCCTCGGCTGGCCGGATCAGGCCGCCGATCGCCCCGGTGAGGACCAGGCCCGCGAGCAGGACGGTGCGGCGGGTCGCGGTCGGATCCCACACATCGCCCTCCCCTCCAGTGCCCCCTCCCGGCATCCGCCGGCCACCTGTTGATCTCCGAACGATGAGCTACGCAAACGTCCTGCACAACGCTGCTGCTCGAAGGTGTGATCGCCCGGTCGGGCGGGGCGGACCCGCGACTTGTCGGGGTTACCGATGAGTAATAAGCTGGGAGTTACCGACGAGTAGGCCGTTCCACACTGCTGAGGAGCGATGCACGATGGGCCACTTCAGGAGCAACCTGCGGGACCTCGAGTTCAACCTGTTCGAGGTCTTCCGGGTGCAGGACCGGCTCGGCACCGCACCCTTCGACGGAGTCGACGAGGACACGGTGCGCGGCGTGCTCACCGAGCTGAACGCCGTGGCCACGGGCCCGCTCGCCGACTCGTTCGCCGACGCCGACCGCAACCCGCCGGTCTTCGACCCGGCCACCCACTCGGTCACGCTCCCGCAGTCGTTCAAGGACAGCTACCGGGCGCTGTGGGACGGCGAGTGGTGGCGGATCAGCCTGCCCGCCGATCTCGGCGGCTACGGCATCCCGGCCACCGTCCAGTGGGCGGCGTCCGAGCTGATCCTCGGCGCCAACCCCGCCGTCTTCATGTACATGGCCGGTCCCAACTTCGCGGCCGTGGTGCACCGCAACGGCACCGAGCAGCAGAAGCGCTGGGCCGAGATCATGATCGACCGCGGGTGGGGCGCCACGATGGTGCTCACCGAGCCCGATGCCGGCTCGGACGTCGGCGCGGGCCGCACCAAGGCGGTGCAGCAGGCCGACGGCACCTGGCACATCGAGGGCGTCAAGCGCTTCATCACCTCGGGCGAGCACGACCTCACCGAGAACATCATGCACCTGGTGCTGGCCCGTCCCGAGGGCCCCGGGATCACGCCGCGGCCCGGCACCAAGGGGCTCTCGCTCTTCCTCGTGCCGAAGTTCCACTTCGACCCGGAGACCGGCGAGCCGGGCGAGCGCAACGGCGCCTTCGTCACGGGCGTCGAGCACAAGATGGGCCTCAAGGCGTCCACGACGTGCGAGCTGACGTTCGGCCAGCACGGCGTCCCCGCGGTCGGGTGGCTGCTCGGCGAGGTGCACGACGGCATCGCGCAGATGTTCCAGGTGATCGAGTACGCCCGGATGATGGTGGGCACCAAGGCGATCGGCACGCTCTCGGCCGGCTACCTCGCCGCGCTCGAGTACGCCAAGGACCGCGTGCAGGGCGCCGACCTCACCCGGCAGCTCGACAAGACCGCCCCGCGCGTGACGATCACCCACCACCCGGACGTGCGCCGCATCCTGATGCTGCAGAAGGCCTACGCGGAGGGCCTGCGGGCGCTCTACACCTACACGGCCACCTTCCAGGACCAGGTCAAGGCGGGCGCTGCCACCGGCGCCGACACCACGCTCGCCGAGCGCGTCAACGACCTGCTGCTGCCGATCGTCAAGGGCGTCGGCTCCGAGCGCGCCAGCGAGCAGCTGCTGCTCTCGCTGCAGACCCTCGGCGGCTCCGGCTACCTGCAGGACTACCCGATCGAGCAGTACATCCGCGACGCGAAGATCGATTCGCTGTACGAGGGCACCACCGCCATCCAGTCGATGGACTTCCTGTTCCGCAAGATCGTGCGGGACAACGGGCAGGCGATCGGGCACGTGGCGGGCGAGATCCAGGCGTTCCTCGACGCGGAGTCCGGGAACGGGCGGCTCAAGGAGGAGCGGGCGCTGCTCGCCACGGCGCTCACCGACGTCCAGGGCATGCTGGGCGCCCTCACCGGCTTCCTGATGGCGTCGGCCGAGGACCCGACGAGCCTCTACAAGGTCGGGCAGAACACCGTCCGGCTGCTCATGGCCGTCGGCGACCTGCTGATCGGCTGGCTCCTGCTGCGCCAGGCCGAGGTGGCCCTCACCGCGCTCGGCGGCGAGCCCTCGGCGCGGGACGTCGCCTTCTACGAGGGCAAGGTGGGCGCGGCACGCTTCTTCGCCAAGACGGTGCTCCCCCAGCTGACGGCGCAGCGCGCGATCGTCGAGGCGACGGACAACAGCCTGATGGAGCTCCCGGAAGCCGCGTTCTGATCCGACGAACGGCACTCTCGTCTGTTGGGTGCAGACGAGAGTGCCGTTCGTGGGTGATCAGCTGCCCTGAACCTGGAAGCCCTGCTCCTTGGCGTAGGTGCGCAGTCGCTCACCCCAGGCGTTCAGGCCGGCCTGCAGGTCGGTGTGGTTCACCATGGCCTGCCCGACCGTGTCGGGGAACACCGACTCGGTGTAGTCCTGGAACGGCGAGTACTGCCAGCCCTCCGGCACCTGCTTCGAGGCCGCGACGTAGACCTGGTTGGCCAGCTGCCCGCCGAGGAACGGCATCGGCTCGTTCAGCCACGCCTGGTCCTGCACGAGCGCCGTGGTGGCCGGGTACAGGAGGCTGGTCTTGTTCAGCTCCTTCGCCGCCGCCGGGTCGGAGTTCAGCCAGATGGCGAACTCGGCCGCGGCCGCCTGGCACGTGCTCTGCGTGGTGACCGCGACGGACGACCCGCCGTTCTCGGGCACCACCGGCTGGCCGTAGTTCGGCATCGGCGCCACCCGCCACTGGCCGGCGGCCTGGGGGATCACGGTCTGGAGGAACGTCGGGGCCCATGCGCCCGCCACCCAGGTGGCGTAACGGCCCTCGGCCATCCCCCGGTACCACTCGTCGGTGAAGCCCGGCACCGGCTCGACCAGCCTCTCCGACAGCAGCGTGTTCCACGTCTTCGTCCAGGTGGCGGCGCCCTGGTCGGCGAAGTCGATGGTGAGCGACGAGTCGCCGTCGAGCTTGAACGGCCGCGCGCCCGCCTGCCACAGCATGCTCAGGACGCCGCCCGCGCCGTCCGGGCCGATGTTGCTGACGTACTTGTCCTCGCCGGTCGCCTTGAACTTCCGGGCGACGTCGATGTACTGGTCCCAGGTGGTGGGCACCTGGACGCCGAGGCTGTCGAGGATGTCCGGCCGGTAGAGCATGATCATCGGGCCGGTGTCCTGCGGGACGCCGTAGATCCCGTCGCCGACCTTCACCTGCCGCCACGCCGAAGGCAGGAACCGGCTCTCCAGGTCGGCCGCGCCGAACTGGGTGAGGTCGACGAGCGAGTCGGTGAGCACGAAGGCCGGGATGTTCTTGAACTCCATCTGCACGGCGTCGGGGGCGCCGGTGCCGGCGGAGAGGGCGGTGCGCAGTTGCGTGTAGTGCTCGGCGCCCTGCCCGACGTTGGACACCTCGACCTGCACACCGGGGTGGGACTGCTCGTACAGGTCCACCGTCGACTGGATGTTGGGCACCCAGGTCCAGAACTTGAGCGGGCCGTTGCACGAGTCGCCGCCACCGCCACCGCCGCCACCGCCGCTGCACGCGGACAGCGCGACGACGAGCGCGACGGATGCCGCGGCGAGCGTCCTCCGTGATCGGATCATGGGTTTCGGGCCTCCCAGGGGTGAGTGGTCACTGCTTGACGGCGCCCATCGCGATGCCCGACTGCCAGTACCGCTGGAGCACGAGGAACATCGCGACCAGTGGGATGATCGCGAGCAGGGAGCCCGTGATGACCAGCGTGAAGACGGCTTGGGATCCGCCCACCGCGTATGCCTGCGAGTTCCACTGCTTGAGCCCGACCGTGAGCGGGAACCAGGCCGGGTTGCGGAGGACGATCAGCGGCAGGAAGTAGTTGTTCCACACGTGGACGAGCTGGAAGAGCAGCACGGTCACGAAGCCGGGCGCCAGCAGCCGCATCGCCACCGACCAGAAGATCCGCAGCTCCCCGGCGCCGTCCAGGCGAGCCGCCTCGAGCAGCTCGTCGGGCACGGCCGCGGCCGCGTATATCCACATCAGGTACAGCCCGAACGGGCTGGCCAGCGACGGGATGATCACCGCGAACGGCGTGTCGACCAGCTGCACCGAGCTCAGCAGCAGATAGGTGGGGATCGCCAGCGCGGTGACCGGCACCATCACCGCGCCGAGCACACCCGCGAGCAGGAGCCGTCGCCCTGGGAAGTCGAACTTCGCGACGCCGTATCCGCCCAGCGCCGCGAGCAGCGCGGCGCCGCCCGCGCCGACCACCGCGTACAGGATGGTGTTCAGGAACCACCGCACGTAGATGCCGTCGTTGTACGTGAGCACGTCGTGCACGTTGGCGAACAGGTGGAAGTCGCTCGCGAACCACAGCCCGAAGCTCTCGAACAGCCCGGTGGTGCTCTTCGTCGAGTTGATCACCAGCCACGCGAGCGGCAGGAGGAAGTAGGCCAGCAGGCCGAGGAGGATCGCGGTGAGGACGACGCTGGGCCTGCGGGCGCGGCCCGCGCCGCCGGTGGCCGGTCGCCGCGTCGACCGCACGCGCTGCGCCGGCGGGCTCTCCACGGCGGTCACAGGATCCGCTCCCGCCGGGCGGTGGTCAGCTGCACGACGTACGCGACGACGATGGTCACCAGCCCGAGCAGCACGGAGATCGCCGCCGAGTAGTCGACCAGCTGGCCGTTGAACGCGAGCTCGTAGGCGTAGATGTTGGGCGTGTACGAGGTGGTGATCACGGCGGGCGCGAGGTCCTGCATCACCTTCGGCTCGGTGAAGAGCTGGAAGCTGCCGATCACCGAGAAGATCGTGGCGAGCAGCAGCGCCGGCCGCAGCGCGGGCAGCTTGACGCTCCACACCTTCCGGAACTCGCCCGCCCCGTCCACCTCGGCGGCGTCGTAGAGGTCCTGCGGGATCGCGCGCAGCGCCGCGTAGAGGATCAGCATGTTGTAGCCGACGAACTGCCAGGTGACGATGTTGGCCAGCGCCGGCAGCATGAGCGTCGTCCCGAAGAAGTCCGGTGGGTCCACCCCGAACGCGTCGGCGATCTGCCCGGTGAGACCGAACTGGCCGCCGTACAGGAAGCCCCACATCAGCGTGCCCACCACCGCGGGCACCGCGTAGGGCACGAAGACGCCGAGCCGGAAGAGCTTCGGCCACCACACCCGCCTGCCGTCGATCGCCAGCGCCACGAAGAGCGCGAGCAGCAACATCACCGGCACCTGGAAGATCAGGAACAGCGCGACCCGCCCGACCCCGGCGAGGAACTGCGGGTCGACGGCGGCGCGGAGGTAGTTGTCCAGCCCGACGAACGAGGTGCCGCCGATGAGGCGCCGCCGGAAGAGGCTGAGGCCCAGCGCGTACAGCAGCGGGGCGACGATGGCGACGAGGAACACGAGCAGGAACGGAGCGAAGAACAAGAACCCGGTGAGCCCCCTCCTCCTGGAGGGGCTGGCAACTGCCATGAACGATCCTCCTCGATCGTCTTCGCCACGCCGAGGCGCAAGTGTGAGCGCTCACACACCGACGGTCAAGGGGTTGCGAGAATCGCGGTGCCCCGGGTTCCCTTCCCCGGGCCGTATCGTGTGAACGTTCACAGCCGAATCGGGGAGGCGGCATGCCCGAGAGCGGTGCCCGCCGCGCCACCGGGCGACACGGCGCGCCGGTCATGGTCGACGTCGCCGCGCTCGCGGGCGTCTCCTACCAGACCGTCTCCCGCGTGATCAACGACCAGCCGGGCGTGCGCGATTCCACGCGCGAACGGGTGCTCGCCGCGATGCGCGAGCTCGGCTACCGGCCCAGCCCGGCCGCCCGCTCGCTCGCCTCGGGCCGGTCACGCATGATCGGGATCGTGACGATCGGCAGCGACCTGTACGGCCCGGCCACCACGCTGCGTGGCGTCGAGACGGCGGTCCGCGACGCGGGGTACTCGGTGAGCACGGAGAGCCTCTCCCGCTTCGACCGTGCCTCGGCGCTGGCCGCTGTCGAGCGCATGACCGCGCAGCGCGTCGAGGGCATCCTGGCGATCGACCCCGAGGTGGACGCCGCCACGGCGCTGCGCGAGATGTCGCCCACCGTGCCGCTGATGGTCCTGCGCGGTGGCCTCGATGCCGTGACGGCCGGTGTCCAGTTCGACTCGACCGCCGGTGCGCACAACGCCGTCCGCCACCTGCTCGACCTCGGCCACCCCACGGTCCGGCACCTCGCCGGGCCACAGCGCTTCGAGGCGGCGCGCACGCGGGTGCGGGGCTGGCGCGCGGCCCTCGAGGAGGCGGGAGCACCGGTCCACGAGCCGCTACAGGGAGACTGGAGCGCGCGTTCCGGCTACGCCACCGGGCAGGTGCTCGCGGCCGACCCGGACGTGAGCGCCGTGTTCGCCGCCAACGACCAGATGGCGGTCGGGCTAATGCTGGCGCTGCACGAGGCCGGACGCGCCGTACCCGGCGACGTCAGCGTGATCGGCTTCGACGACATCCCCGAGGCGGCCTACCTCATCCCGCCGCTCACGACCCTGCGCCAGGACTTCATCGACGAGGGGCGCCGCGCCGTCGCGATGCTGCTCGCCCAGATCGAGCACCCCGGCGCCGCCGAGCCCATCCCGGTGCGGATGGTCCCGGACCTGATCGTGCGCTCCAGCACGGGCCGGTACATGCCGCGCCCGACCACAGGAGGACCCCCGCGGTGACACCGCTGCCGTACCACGAGGACCCCCGCCCGGACCCCCGGATGCTCGCGCCCCGTGCGGCGGTGCGGTCGAACGCACCCCGGCTGAGCCTGAACGGGCACTGGCGGTTCGACATGGCCGAGACGGTTGCGGAGGCACCTGCGGGGTTCGCCGACCCGGGATACGACGACGGCGGATGGGCGGAGCTCCCGGTACCAGCGCACTGGCAGCTGCACGGCTACGGCAGGCCCGCGTACACCAACACGCGCTACCCCTTCCCGATCGACCCGCCGCGCGTGCCCACCGAGAACCCGACCGGCAGCTACCGCCGCACCGTCGCGGTGCCGGCCGAGTGGGCGGGCGAGCGGATCGTGCTGCGGTTCGAGGGCGTCGACTCCTGCTTCGCCGCGTGGGTGAACGGCCACGAGGTCGGCACCGCACAGGGCAGCAGGCTCCCGTCCGAGTTCGACGTCACCGAGGCCGTGCGCCCCGGCGCCGAGAACCTCGTGGCGGTGCGGGTGCACCAGTGGTCGGCGGGCAGCTACCTCGAGGACCAGGACATGTGGTGGATGTCCGGGATCTTCCGGGACGTGGCGCTGCTGGCGCGGCCCGCGGGCGGGGTGGCCGACGTGTTCGTGCACGCCGGCTACGAGGACGGCGTCGGGTCGCTGCGCGTCGACGTCCCCGGCGGTGCGCGGGTGCTCGTCCCCGAGCTGGGGATCGACGCGGCCGCTGGCGACGACGTGCGGGTCGATGGCGTGCAGCCGTGGAGCGCCGAGGTGCCCCGGCTCTACGACCTGCGGGTCGTGACGCCCGGCGAACGCGTCGACCTGCGGGTGGGCTTCCGCACGGTCCGGATCTCCGACGGGCTGCTCACCGTCAACGGCGAGCGGGTGCTGCTGCGCGGGGTGAACCGCCACGAGTTCCACCCCGACCGCGGCCGCGCGGTCACCGGGCAGGACATGCTCGACGACGTCCTGCTGATGAAGCGGCACAACATCAACGCCGTCCGCACCAGCCACTACCCGCCACACCCCCACTTCCTGGAGCTGTGCGACGAGTACGGCCTGTACGTCGTGGACGAGTGCGACCTGGAGACCCACGGCTTCGTGCACGTGGGCTGGCGGGGCAACCCGACCGACGACCCGGCGTGGGGCGACGCGTACGAGGACCGCATGCGCCGGATGGTGGAGCGCGACAAGAACCACGCCTGCGTGATCATGTGGTCGCTCGGCAACGAGTCGTGGACCGGCCGCAACCTCGAGCGCATGTACCGCTACGCCCACGACCGCGACCCGGGCCGTCCGGTGCACTACGAGCACTGCCCGGACGGGCGCTGGTCCGACGTCTACAGCCGGATGTACGCCTCGCAGGCCGAGACCGACCTCATCGGGCGCCGCGAGGAGCCCGCCCGCGGTGTCGACCCCGTGCAGGACGCGGCCCGGCGCGCGGCGCCGTTCGTGCTCTGCGAGTACGCCCACGCGATGGGCAACGGGCCGGGAGGGCTCACCGAGTACCAGGAGCTGTTCGAGAGCCATCCGCGCTGCCAGGGCGGGTTCGTGTGGGAGTGGATCGACCACGGCATCCGCACGCGCGACGGGGAGGGCCGCGAGTTCTTCGGCTACGGCGGCGACTTCGGCGAGGAGCTGCACGACGGCAACTTCGTGGCCGACGGGCTGCTGTTCCCCGACCGCACGCCGTCGCCGGGGCTGCACGAGTTCGCCAAGGTCATCGAGCCGGTGCGGATCACCGGCACGCCGGACGGGCGCCTGCGCATCACCAACCTGCACGAGGTGCGGGACCTCGCTCACCTGCGGTTCCGGTGGACCGTCGCGGAGGACGGCATCGAGGTCGAGGCCGGCGAGCTGGACCTGCCCGCGGTCGCGGCAGGCGGCAGCGTCGAGCTCGACCGGCCGGCCGAGGCAGGTGGCGACGCCGAGACGTGGCTGACGGTGCGCGCCGTCCTCGCCGCGGACGAGCCGTGGGCCCCCGCCGGCCACGAGGTCGCCTGGGGCCAGGTGCAGCTCGCGGCACGTCCGCGCACCGCGGCGGCCCTCACCGGTGGCGCGGTGGCGCTGGACCGCGTGCGGGGCGTGCTCACCGAGGTCGCCGACATCCCGGTGGACGGTCCACGCCTCGACGCCTGGCGCGCCCCCACCGACAACGACCGGATCCCGCACGACTCGGCCGCCGACGCATGGCGGACGATCGGCCTGCACCGGCTGCGGCACCGCGTGGTCGACGTCCGCGACGAGGACGGCGGTGTGGTCGTGCGCACCCGCTCGGCCCCGGCGGCCCTCGACGCCGGGTTCCTGTCCACGATGCGCTGGGCCCCGCTCGCGGGGGGCGGGCTGCTCCTCGACGTCTCCGTGCGGCCGGAGGGCGACTGGACGGGGCCGATCCCGCGGCTCGGCCTGGCCTGGTCGCTGCCGGCCGAGCTGGACCGCGTCACCTGGTACGGCGGCGGGCCCGGCGAGGCCTACCCCGACACCCGCCGCGCGGCGCGCATCGGGCGGTTCACGAGCTCCGTGGACGATCTGCAGACGCCCTACGTCATGCCGCAGGAGAACGGCAGGCGCGCGGGCGTGCGCTGGGCCGAGCTCACCGGTCGCGGTGGCGGCCTGCGGATCGAGGCGCTCCCCACGGACGACGGGGACCCGGAGACGTTCGGGCTCACCGTGCGCCGCTGGACCAGCGCCGACCTCGACGCCGCGTTGCACCCCGTCGACCTCGTGCCCGGCGACCGGGTCCGGCTCACCGTCGACATGGCCCACCGCGGCGTCGGCACCGCGAGCTGCGGACCCGATGTGCTGCCGCAGCACGAGTTGCACGCCGCCCCCGCTCGGCTGCGCCTGGCGCTGACGCGGGCCTGATGAGGGGTCGTGCGTGGATACGAGTGCTGGAGCACCCGTATCCGTTCACGGGTGGGGGTCAGCCGGCGATGTAGCTCTGCAGCTGCTCCCGCTCCGACTCCAGCAGGTCGATCCGCGCCTTCACCAGGTCGCCGATGCTGACGATGCCGGCCAGTTCCCCGTCCACCACCACGGGGAGGTGGCGGAACCGCCGGGAGGTCATGACGGCGGCGAGATCGCTGACGTCGTCGTTCGGGCTGCAGGTGGTGACCTCGGTGGTCATGATGTCGGCCACCCTGGCCTGCAGCAGCGCCGCACCGCCGGCGTGCAGCCTCCGCACGACGTCCCGCTCGGAGACGATCCCGATGATGCGGCCTCCGTCGATGACGGGCAGGGCACCCACGTTGTGATCGGCCAGCACGCCGAGGAGCTCGGCGACCGTGGCCCCGGGCCCGACCGTCGCCACGGTGGTGCCCTTGTTGCGCAGTACGTCTGCGATCCGCATCCCGCATCCCCGATCTCGCCCGCTGTTGTCGCCGCTGACGGATCAAGGGTACGAAGTGCTGTCCCGCTTTCGGAACCCCCGACGGAGGTGCGGCCGAAACGGCCTAATCCTCGCAAACCACCCGGGGAGCCGGGTTGTAGCGCGTGGTGATCGTCTCCTTGGAGACCTCACCGGTGTCGACGTCGCGCCGGGTGCGGGTGTCGGTGATCGTGAACCCGGGGGCGCCGTTGCTGGCGTGGCAGTCCTCGCCCGCCGGGATCGTCACCTCGTTGGGCTGGGTGGGGTTGGTCCGCGGCCCGAACTCGCCCGTGACCTCGTACTTGCGCTGTCCGTAGATCTGGACCGTGACCGACGTCGGGGTCCAGCGCGTGCGGATCATGATCGGGGTCGGGTTGTCGTTGCGGAACTTGTTGTCGATCGCGCCGGTGGCGATGGTCGCCTCCCGGCCGGCCGGATAGCGGCTGATGTAGAAGCTGTGCGCCTTGTGCTCGAGCAGCGTCATGCCGGCGAGGTATGCGGCGTTGTAGAGCGTGGTGGACACCTGCGAGGCCCCGCCTGCGATCCCGCGCGACGACCGCCCGTTGTCGATCACACCCGCCTCCACGTACCCGTTGGCGGCCGTGCGCGGTCCCGTGGTGGCGTCGAGGCTGAAGACCTCTCCCGGCTGCACCACGGTGCCGTTCACCAGCTCGGCGGCGCGGCGGATGTTCACACCCGAGTCGGGGGCGAAGCCGCCCGTCGTGAACTCGCCGATGACCTCGGGGTTGCCGAGCGCCTTCAGCTCCTCGGTCGTGACCTCGGCCGGCTTCTCGGCGTAGACCGCGGTGACCTCACGCGGGTCCGGCCTGCCCAGCACGCCGACCATCGCGTTGACGGTGGCCTCGTAGTCCACGCCGCGCCCGTCCTGCGACGGCACGACCACCGCGCGGCCGCCCGAGAAGTCGAACGTGGCGTCGCGGCCCGGGTTCTCCGACGCCGCCATCTGCGACGTGAGCGCGTCCTGGATGGCCTGCTGGTTCAGCTCCGGCACCAGTTCGCCGTTCTCGGCCTGGAAGCTCAGCGACGCGGCGATCACCTCGGGGGTGACGGTGCCCCGAACCGCCTTCTCACCGACGACCGTGATCGGGGCGGCCACCGCGGGCCGCGCCACCTCCTGGATCGCGGTGGCGACGTCCTCGGACGTGGTGGTGGGGGGCAGCTCGGTGACCGGCAGGGCGACCACGCCCCCGTTGGCCCAGTCCCGCTGCAGGACGTCCGTGGCCGCGACCACGTCGAGCTTCTGGCCCGGCTGCGGGTCGACCGGCTGCGGCTGGGTGCCCTCGAACCGCACCGAGCCCTCGACCGGCTCCCGGTCGACGGCGGGCCCGAGCTGGTCCAGCGCCTGGTTCAGGGCGGTGGGGTCGGCGACCGTCACCACGCCGACCTCGCGCCTGCTGAAGAAGGAGGTGATCCTGGTGATCGGGTTCAGCGGCTGGGAGCCTGCCCGGTCCAGGGTGGCGGCCCAGTCGACGGACAGCCCAGCCGCGACGGGGTCGATCTGCCCGCGCACGTCGCCGACCGTGACGGGGATCGGGGCCCCGACGCGGGCGCCGATCTCCGACCGCAGCCGTTCCCCGGCGTCGGCCATGGACATGCTGCCCACGGCGACCCCGGCCACCGTGACCCCGCGTGGCATCGATCCGGAGCTCAGCAGCAGGTCGCCGCCGTAGAGCAGGCCGAAGGCGCCGACGACCGCCGCGAGCACCAGCACGCGCCTGCGTCCCCGGCCGGACCTGCCCCCGCGACCCGTGCCGTCGTGGTCGTCGGTGTCGTCGGTGCCGCCGAGCCCGATGCTGGTGGGAGCGTCCGGCGGCGGCAGCGGGGGACGCGGCGCAGCGGCGACCGCCGGGATCCGCTCGGTGGCCGCGTCGTCGGCGGTCCCGAGCGGCGAGCGCGGCGCGGTCCGCGGCAGCATCTGCGTGGCCTCGCCGTCGGCGGTCGACGCGGCCGTGACCGGGACGACGACCGTGGTGGACTCCCCGGAGCGCTGCTCGGCCGCCGGAGGACGCGGGTCGGCGGGCGGGTGCGGTGCAGGGGCCGGGCGAGCCGCAGGGGAGGGGCGGTGGGCCGCTCCACGGACCGCGGGCGGCGCGCCGTCGGCCGGCCGGCCGTGGAGGGCGCCACCGTTGGGCGCGTGCCCGTTCGAGCCGTGGCCGTTGGGTCCGTGGCCGTTCGCCGGCCCGCCGTTCGGGTGCTCGCCGTTCGCGGGCCGGCGCGCCGGCGCACGACCGGGTGTGCGGACCGTCGGACTCTCGTCGCCCTGCGGTTCCGGGGCGGGACGCGGCGCCGGCCGGGGCGCGGGCCCGCCGCCGCCGGCGCGCTCGGCCGTCCGGACCGGGGAGGGCGGCCGGGCGTCCCCCGACGCGACCGGGTCGCCCCCCGCGCTGCGCGCGCTCTCCGTGATGTCCGGCTCCGGAGGAGCCGTCGCCTCCCCAGGCGATGACTGCCGCTCGGGCATGAAGTCCGTTTCCCCTCGACGATCGGACCGGGCCGCAGCCCGGTCCGTCACAGGTACAGCCCCGTACCGTGTTCGGTGCGCTCCGTGGCGACGGCGTGCACTTCCCGTTCCCGCAAGACCAGGTAGGTGGCGCCCTGCACGTCGACCTCGTACTGGTCGTCGCGCGCGAACAGCACCCGGTCACCCACCTTGACGGTGCGGACGTGCGCTCCCGTGCCGAGCACCTCCCCCCAGACAAGACGCCTGGCGACCTCTGCGGTTGCCGGGATGACGATTCCGGCACCGCTGCGCCGCTCCCCGGCCGAGTCCGGCTTCACGAGGACCCGGTCGTGCAGCATCTGGATCTCGAGCTTGGCGTCCTGCATCGGACCGATGCTACGAGGAGCCGCTGGCAGGGCCCTGACCGGCCCGAAGATGAAGAAGCCCCGCGGTGCTGTCAGGTCGGGGGTCCGACAGCGCCGCGGGGCTGTACCTGGAATCGGACATCGGGCCCCGACCGTTACCTGTGGTCGCGAGTCAGCCCGGATTCACCCATACGGAGTAGAGGGATCAGGGCTGAGTGAGCAGGTAGCGGCCGAAGTGGGGCACGGTGAAGGCGATCTGCCCCCGCTGGGCGGAGAAGACGAGCCCCTTCTTCAACAGGCTGTCACGGGCCGGGGAGAGGGAGGAGGCCTTGCGGCCGAGGCTGTCGGCGATCCCGGCGGTGCCGACCGGCTCGTCCCTGCCTTCGGAGAGCTCGGCCATCGCGCGCAGGTACTCCCGCTCGGCGGGGGTCGCCCGCTCGTACCGGGACCCGAAGAACCCGACGGCGAGCTCGCTCTCGGCCTCCGGCGCCGCCAGCTTGACGTCGGCGGCCCCGATCGGGCTGCGGGGTGCGGCGTCCCACGCCGCCTTCCCGTAGGCCTGCACGAAGTACGGGTAGCCGCCGGAGGCCTCGTACAGCGCATCGAGGGCGTCGACGTCGAACGCGGCGTCCTCCCGCTCGGCGGGCGCGAGCAAGGCGAAGTCGGCGTCGGCGCGGTCGAGCTTGTCGATGCGCGCGTACTTGAACAGCCGTTCCGAGTAGGACTTGGACGCCGAGAGCACCGCGGGCAGGTGCGGCAGCCCCGCGCCGACGACCACGAGCGGGGCGCGCGACTGCGACAGCTCGTGGCAGGCCGCGCAGAGCGCCGACACGTCGTCCGGCCGCAGGTCCTGCATCTCGTCGATGAGCAGCGCGACGCCCGCCCCCACCTCCTGGGCCAGCCCGGCCACCTCCGTGAACAGCTCGACGAGGTCGATCTCGATGTCACCGGAGTCGGCCCTGCCGTGGGTCACGGCGACGTCGATGCCCGGCTGCCAGCGGTCGCGCAGCTTCGCGCCGTCGGGCGCCGACCGCATCGCGAACGCCTTCAGCACCCCGAGCACCTCGTCGACGCGATCCGGGTCGACCGCCTCGTCCCCGGCGCGCTCCGGGTCGCGGTGGCGCACCGCGAGGTCGCGGATCGCGCGGTGCAGGGCCGCGGCGAGGGGGCGGCGCAGGTCGGCGTCGGGCCGCGCCTCGATCTTCCCCGCGCCCCAGCCGGCCCGCATGGCCATCGAGCGCAGCTCCCCGAGGAGCACGGTTTTGCCCACCCCGCGCAGGCCGGTGAGCACCAGGCTGCGCTCGGGCCGGCCGCGAGCGACCCGCTCCAGCACGATCTCGAACGCGTCGAGCTCCTTGTCGCGACCGGCGAGCTCGGGGGGCCGCTGGCCCGCACCGGGCGCGAACGGGTTGCGCACGGGGTCCACGCATCGGACGGTATCGGCGAATCTTGCCCGGACCGTAGAAGCTGCTATCGAACACGATGGCGTGTCGCCGATCGGCCGTTCTACGCCTTTCTAGCTATCGCAGTAGAGAAGGGGATAGAGCACGATCAGGCGCGGCGCGTGGCGGCATCGGCGATGCAGAACACGCCGAACGCCCCGAAGCCCACGGCAACGACGGCGAGCAGCCAGGCCCCGGCCGCGGTGGCGCCGAGCGCGCGGAGCGCGGCGTCCAGCCCGCCGGCCCGCCCCGGGTCGGCGAACAGGGCGGCGGCACCGGCGAGGACCCCGACCACCCCGAACGCGAGCGCTCGGGCGAGGTGGCCCGCCGCCCCCACGACCTCGATGGCCTGCCGCACGCCCGGGCCGAGGCGACGGACGTCGAGGTCGCCCATGAAGGTGCGGCGCAGCCCGGTGTAGGTCATGGCACCCGCGATCCCGAGGATCACGATCGCGGCGAGCCCGAGCAGCGCCCGCCCCGCCGGGAGCGCCAGCACGTCCGCCGCCACCTCCTGCACGGTGGTGGCGCCGGACCCCATGCCGGTGAGGTAGTTGACGACGATCACCGCGAGGCCGGTCATGGTGACCGACTTGGCGACCGCACCCACCCGCTTGCGCATCCGCTCGTTGCCGGACACCCAGCGGAACCCCACGGTGGCCGCCGCCACCTGCCAGAGCGCGAAGGCGACCAGCCCGAGCGCGCCGACGCCGAGCGCGAGCGCGCCGCCCGGCGTGTGCGCGATCGTCCCGACGGCACCCTGCGCGTCGGCCGGCGCGTCCGGAACGCCGAACGCGACCTCGAGCGCGAGCCACGCGACGACGAGGTGCACCACCCCGTAGCCGACGAGCCCGATGCGACCGAATGCGTCGACGATGCGCCCGGGTGCGTCGGAACGCCCCTCGCGCACGAGCCGACGCAGGCGCGCGAGGCGTCGAACCATTCCATCACTCCGTATCCGGCCGTATCGCCAGCGCTCTAGACAACCAGATACTCCGCGATCTGGTTGCCAGTGTCCCGGGCCGGAGGTCCGGTGCGCAGATCGACGGATCCAGGTTTCCGTTGGGTGTGCCGGTGGGCCGGCCTCGTACCGGGCGTACTCGGCCGGTTCACCGATGCGCCCAGCGGGAAGCTGGGCCGTCGAGGTGCGTGGTGGACCTCCGGCCCGGGACACTTGAATTGTGACCGAGATCGTGACCGAGGGGAGCGGCTGGTACGAGCAGCCGGGCGACCGCGCCGAGCTCGACGTGAGCTTCACGGCGGTGGCCCGCACGCGCTCCGACGCCGTCCGCGCCCTCGGCCGGCGCATGACGGCCGCGGAACCCGCGATGGTGCGGCCCGGGCTGCAGGTGCGGCACCGCAGGGTGCGGGTGCACAACGAGTGGCGGGACAACACGATGATCGGCTGCCGCGCCGGCGAAGACCTCGCGCTCGTCGTCACGGACGTCGCCGAGCTCGACGCGGTGCTGTCGGCGCTGGTGGGGGCCGAGCCCACCGGCCTGAACGGGCCGAGGTGGGTCCTCGAGGACCCGGCCGCGGCGCTCCGGGAGGCGCAGGAACGCGCGGTGAGCGATGCCCGCACCCGGGCCGAGGGCTACGCCGCCGCGCTGGGCGGCACGCTCGGGCCGTTGCTGAGGCTGTCCGAGGTGCCCGAGCACGCCGCACCCGTCGCCTACCGGATGGCGGCGGCCGAGGCCACCGGCCCCGACGTGCGCGCCCTCGGCCTGGAGCCGGAACCGGTGCGGGTCACGGCGAGGTGCACCACGACCTGGGTCCTGGATCTCTGACCGTCAAGTTCGGTGGGTCAGCGCGGTTCGCCGGGCACGACCGTGCCCTCGATGATCAGCCGGTCGGGCCGCGGGGTCGGCTCGGGATCGACCACCTCCCCGTCGACGACCTCCCCGTCGACCACCGGCGCCTGCGCGCGGATCCGCGCGGTGCGCAGCTCGGGCGAACGCTCCTCGGCGGCCTTCACCAGCCTGCGGCGCACCAGCCCACGGGTGGGCGGCAGCAGGAGCAGCAGACCTGCGAGGTCGGTGACCAGGCCGGGCACGAAGAGCAGCACACCACCCGCCGCCACGAGCACGCCGTCGGTGAGCTCGGCGGTGGGCACCCGCCGGTTGCTCACGGCCTCGGCGAGGGCCTGCGCGGCCCGCACCCCCTCGCGGCGGGCGAGCCACAGGCCGATCACCGAACCGGCCAGGAGCACGAGCAGCGTCCAGCCCAGCCCGATCGCCGAACCGAGCGCGACCAGCGCGACGATCTCGACCACGAGGTACAGGAGCACGAACGCCATGCCCCAGTAACGCACGAGATGCCGTCCGTGCTCCCGGCTCCCAGTCACGGATCGGTCACCACGTGAGCGCGAGCCCCGGATCCGTGAGCAGCGCGCCGACGTCGGCGAGGAACCGGGACCCCTGTTCGCCGTCGACGAGGCGGTGGTCGAACGACAGCGCCAGCTGGCACACGGTGCGCACCGCCAGCTCGCCGTCCACCACCCACGGCGTCGGCTTGATCGCGCCGACGGCCAGGATCGCCGCCTCGCCCGGGTTGATGATCGGGGTGCCCGCGTCCACGCCGAACACGCCGACGTTGGTGATGGTGAACGTGCCTCCGACCAGGTCGGACGGCGGTGTCTTCCCGGCGCGGGCGGTGTCGGTGAGATCGGTGAGCGCGCCGGCCAGCTCCCGCAGGGAGAGCGTGTCGGCGTCGCGGATCTTCGGCACGATCAGCCCGCGCGGGGTGGCCGCCGCGATCCCGAGCTGCACCCGGTCGTAGTAGACGATCTCGCCGGCCGGCTCGTCCCACGAGGCGTTCACCTCGGGGGTGCGCTTCGCGGCGAGGCACACCGCCTTCGCCACGAACGCGAGCGGTGTGAGCTTCACCTCGGCGTACTCGCGGCTGCCGCGCAGCCGGTCCCGCAGTTCCATCGTGGCCGTGACGTCGACGGCCAGGAACTCGGTGACGTGCGGCGCGGTGAACGCGCTGCCCGCAACGGCCGCCGCGGTGGCCTTGCGCACCCCGCGGATCGGCTCGCGCCGCACCCCGCCCACGCTCGGGGCCGGAGCGCTCGGGACCGGAGCGACCGCGGCCTCGACGTCCGCGCGGGTGACCACGCCGCCCTCGCCGCTGCCGCTGATGCTCCGCAGGTCGACGCCGAGATCCTTGGCGAGCTTGCGCACGGGCGGCTTGGCGAGCGGCACGGGCCCGCGGCTCGGCTCGGGTTCGGGCGCCGGCTCCGGTTCTGCAGCAAGGTGGCTTTGCTCCGGAGATGCCGGGGCAAAGCCACCTTGCTGCGGTACGGGGGTGGTGGCCGGGCGGCGGGGGCGGCGGGTCGCCGATGCCTGGCGCGGGCCGTAGCCCACCAGGTTGGGGACCTCCTCCTCGTCGCCCGCGCTGCGGGCGGGCGCCTCCCCGCCCGTGTCGATCGTGATGATCGGCGTTCCGACCTCGATCGTCCGGCCGGGCTGGGCGAGCAGCTCGCTCACCGTGCCCGCCCACGGGCACGGCAGCTCGACGGCGGCCTTGGCCGTCTCGATCTCGCACAGGACCTGGTTGACGGTGACGGTGTCGCCCGGCCCGACCTGCCAGGCGACGATCTCGGCCTCGGTCAGCCCCTCACCGACGTCGGGCAGGGTGAACTCGCGAAGCGGCACGACGTCACCAGGCCAGCGAGCGGTCGACGGCATCGAGGACGCGGTCGAGGTCGGGGAGGTAGTCCTCCTCGCACTTCGACGGCGGGTAGGGCGTGTCGAACCCGGTGACCCGCAGCACGGGCGCCTCCAGCGAGTAGAACGCCTCCTGCTGGACCCGGGCGGCGAGCTCCGATGCGATCGACGACTCCGACGGCGCCTCGGACACGACGACGAGGTGGCCGGTGCGGCGCACCGACTCCACGACCGGGGCGAGGTCGAGCGGGGACAGCGTGCGCAGGTCGATCACCTCGAGGTCGTGGCCGTCGGTCTCGGCCGCGGCGGCCGCGGAGAGGCAGGTCTTCAGCATCGGCCCGTAGGTGGCGACCGTCAGCGTGCTGCCCGGGCGCACCACGCGGGACGTGAAGAGCGGCGGCGGGTCGGCGTCCGGGTCGACCTCGCCCTTCTCCCAGTACCGGCGCTTCGGTTCGAAGAAGATCACCGGATCGTCGGCTGCGATGGCCTGCTGGATCATCCAGTAGGCGTCGGACGGGTTCGAGCAGGCCACGACGCGCAGCCCGGCCGTGTGCGCGAAGTACGACTCGGGCGACTCGCTGTGGTGCTCGACGGCACCGATGCCCCCGCCGAACGGGATCCGCACGACCACCGGCACCGGGACCTTGCCCTGCGACCGGTAGTGCAGCTTGGCCAGCTGGGAGACGATCTGGTCGAAGCCGGGGAACACGAACCCGTCGAACTGGATCTCGCACACCGGCCGGAAACCCCGGATCGCGAGCCCGATGGCCGTGCCGATGATCCCCGACTCGGCGAGCGGGGTGTCGAGCACGCGCTGCTCGCCGAAGTCCTTCTGCAGCCCGTCGGTGACCCGGTAGACGCCGCCGAGCTTGCCGACGTCCTCCCCCATCACGATGACCTTCGGGTCCCGCTCCATCGCGGCCCGCAGGCCGTTGTTCAGCGCCTTGGCCAGGGTCGTCTGCGCCATCTCAGACCCTCCTGGCGCTCGAGCCCGCAAGCGGTTCTCCGGTCTCGAAGGATGCGTGGTAGTCCAGGTACGCGGCGCGCTGCGCCTCCAGCACCGGCGACGGCTCGGCGTAGACCTGCGAGAACATCCGGTCGGGGGCGGGCTGCGGCATGTTCACGCAGAACTCGCGGAACCGGGCGGCCAGCTCGTCGGACTCGGCCTGCACCTCGTCGAAGAACTCCTGCCCGACGTGGTGCTCGCGCACCAGGTTCACCCGCACCCGCTCGATCGGGTCCTTGAGCTTCCACAGCTCCAGCTCGTCGGCGAGCCGGTAGCGCGACGGGTCGTCGGACGTCGTGTGCGCGTCCATGCGGTAGGTGAACGCCTCGATCAGCACCGGCCCGTTGCCGGAGCGGCACTCCTCCAGGGCCCACCGCGTGACGGCGAGGCAGGCCAGCACGTCGTTGCCGTCGACCCGGATGCCGGGGAACCCGTACCCGCCCGCGCGCTTGTAGAGCGGAACCCGGCTCTGCCGCTCGGTGGGCTCCGAGATGGCCCACTGGTTGTTCTGGCAGTAGAAGACGACGGGCGCGTCGTAGACGGCGGCCCACACGAAACCCTCGTGCACGTCTCCCTGGCTGGTGGCGCCGTCGCCGAAGAAGCAGATCGTGGCCTCGCTGTCGGGGCCCTCGCCGACCTTGCCCTCGAACTTCTGGCCCATCGCGTACCCGGTGGCGTTCAGCACCTGGTTGCCGATGACGATCGTGTAGAGGTGGAAGCGGGTGGCCTTCGGGTCCCAGCTCCCGTGGTCGGTGCCGCGGAAGATCCCGAGCAGGTCCGTGGGGTCGATCCCGCGGGTCCACGCCACCCCGTGCTCCCGGTACGACGGGAAGGCCATGTCCTGGGGCGCCATCGCGCGCCCGGCGCCGATCTGCGCGGCCTCCTGGCCGAGCAGCGGCACCCAGATGCCGAGCTGCCCCTGGCGCTGCAGCGCGTTGCCCTCGCGGTCGAAACGGCGCACCAGCACCAGGTCGCGGTAGAGGCCGCGCAGGGCGTCGACGTCGAAGTCGGAGGCGTACCCGTCGAAGCGGGGGTCGGAGACCCGCTCACCCTCCGGCGTGAGGAGCTGGACGAGCTCGGGGTCGCCCTCGTCGGTGGCCTTCAGGCCCGCGACCACCTGGTCCCGACTGGGCCGCCCCTCCTGCACCCCCGCGGTCGGCGGGGTCCAATCCCGTGGAACGGACACGGTGCCTCCTCGTGTTCATCGACCCGCTCCCGCTCGTGGCGGGACGCGGGGCGGGTGCGGTCGGGGCCCCGGTGCGGGTCCACGACCGGCTCAGGGCGTCATCCTGACACGGCACACGGCGGCGGGGGAGGTTGCCGCGCAATGGCGAACGGCACGTCCCGAGTACATCGGGACGTGCCGTTCGGCCGCTCCGCCTGCGCTACCGGCCCGGCTCGGTGGGGCCGGCCTGACCGGGCTGGGGCTGGGGCTGCGGCGGCGGGGTCGGCGCCGAGTAGTCGGCCGTCTTGCCGAAACCCGCGTTCTGGTCGTAACCCTGCGTGTACCCGTTGCCGGTGGCGCCGTAGCCGGGCGTCTGCCGGATCCCGGCGAACCCCTTCGCCTTGTCGGTCACACCGCGGATCTGGCCCGAGTACTTGCCCTTCGTCTGCTTGTCGACGAACGACGCCGCCTGGTCGAGGTACTTGGCCGCCTTGTCGGGATTGCTCTTCGCGTAACGGCGAGCTGCCTCGGCCGCGGTGGCCAGCAGGGCGAGGCGTTTGATCAGGGCCATCAGTCCTCCGTTGGGGGTGGTTCTCACCGCGGACAACGCGCACACGGTGTCTGCCGGTTCCGGGAGTACCCAACCTAGCCCCGTGGCTCACAGGACATTCGCACCGAATCACTCTGGGTGATGTCACCCAACAGTGACCAGCGACGAGATGTCCGAACGGCGTACGAGTGGCAGCATCCCCGCGTAATCACCGCCCACGAGGAGGTCCATCGTGCCCGCCATCCGCCGTTCGTTCCCGGTCGCGCTCGGCGCAGCCGCGCTCGCCGCCCTGCTCGCGGGCTGCGGCGCAGGCGGCGACGACAGCGGCGGCGCGCCACCGGCGGGCGCGCCGGGTGGCGCCCCCGGTGGCGCCGCCCCGACCGAGACCGTCCCGACGGTGGACCGCGACGACGCGCTGGCCAAGATGGTGCCGCAGCAGATCGCGTCCGACGGCGTGCTGCAGTTCGGGGTCGACGCCTCCTACGCGCCGAACGAGTTCACCGCATCCGACGGCACCACGATCATCGGGATGGACGTCGACCTGGGCACGGCGATCGCGCAGAAGCTGGGGCTCAAGGCCCAGTTCGAGAACACCCAGTTCTCCGGGATCATCGCCGGCGTCCAGGCCAAGCGCTACGAGATGGCGATGTCGTCGTTCACGATCAACGACGAGCGCACCAAGGTCGTCGACATGGTCAGCTACTTCACCGCGGGCACGAGCATCGCCGTCGCGTCGGGCAACCCGCAGAACATCAACCCCGACGACCTCTGCGGCCTGAACATCGGCGTGCAGGCCGGCACCACGCAGGTCGAGGACATCGCCGCCCGCAACCAGGCGTGCCAGTCGGCGGGCAAGCCCGCGATCCAGGTGACGGAGCTGCAGGCGCAGTCCGACGTGACGCTGGCGCTCGCGGCGAACCGGATCGTCGCCATGCTCGCCGACTCCCCGGTCGTCGCCTACGCGGTCAGCACCACCGACGGGGCGGTGGAACAGCTCGGCGACACCTACGACACCGCTCCGTACGGCGTCGCCCTGCCGAAGGGTGAGGGCCAGTACGCCGAGGCGGTGCGCAGCGCCGTGCAGGCCCTGATGGACGACGGCACCTACTCGACGATCCTCGACAAGTGGAACGTGGCCGACGGCGCGATCGACACCGCGGAGATCCGGAGCTGACGGGTGGCCGCCGAACCCCTGCCACTCGAGAAGGAACGGCCGAAACCGATCGAGGCCGTGCCGGTGCGCCACCCCGGTCGGTGGCTGGCCGTCGCGGTGCTGGCCGTGCTGGCGGCGATGTTCGTGAACACGGTGATCACGAACGACAACTTCCGGTGGCCGATCGTCGCGCAGTACCTGTTCTCCCCGCCGATCCTCAACGGCCTGCAGAACACGCTGATCCTGACGGTGCTGTCGATGCTCATCGGGATCGTCGGCGGGGTCGCGCTCGCGGTCATGCGGCTGTCGCCGAACCCGGTCCTGTCCGGAGTGTCGGCCGTCTACATCTGGCTGTTCCGCGGCACGCCGCTGATCGCGCAGCTGCTCTTCTGGAACTTCCTGGCCGCGCTCTACCCCCGCCTCTCGCTGGGCATCCCGTTCGGGCCCGAGTTCGTCTCGTTCGACACGAACCAGCTGATCAACCAGTTCGCCGCGTGCCTGCTCGGCCTCGGCCTCAACGAGGCCGCCTACATGGCGGAGATCGTGCGCGGCGGGCTGCAGTCGGTGGACCAGGGGCAGAGCGAGGCGGCCGGGGCGCTCGGCATGTCGCGGGCCCAGACGTTGCGCCGGATCGTGCTCCCGCAGGCCATGCGGGTGATCATCCCGCCCACCGGGAACGAGACGATCTCGATGCTCAAGACCACCTCGCTCGTGGTCGTCATCGGGTACTTCGAGCTGCTCACGTCCGCGCAACGGATCTACTCCGTCAACTTCCAGACGATCCCGCTGCTCATCGTGGTGGCCATCTGGTACCTGGCGCTGACCTCGCTCCTGTCCGTCGGGCAGTACTACGTCGAGCGCTACTACGGGCGCGGCACGAACCGCGGGCAGACCGGCGCCCGCCTCTTCCCGCGGCGCGACCAGCAGCAGGCGGCTGGAGCACACGGATGAGCGTCCCCATGGTCGAGGCCACCGAGGTCCACAAGAGCTTCGGACGGGTCGAGGTGCTGCGCGGCATCGACTTCGTCGTGCAGCCCGGGGAGGTGGCCTGCATCATCGGGCCGTCGGGCTCCGGCAAGTCCACGTTCCTGCGCTGCATCAACCACCTGGAACGGATCGACGCCGGGCAGATGCGGGTGAACGGGGAGCTGATCGGCTACCGGGAGGCGGGCGGCAGGCTCTACGAGCTGCGCGAGTCCGAGGTCGCCCGTCAGCGGCGCGACATCGGCATGGTGTTCCAGCGCTTCAACCTCTTCCCGCACATGACGGCCGCCGAGAACGTCATGGAGGCCCCGCGCACCGTCCGGCGGGAGCAGCGGCAGTCCGCCCGCAAGCGCGCCGTGCAGCTGCTCGAACGGGTCGGGCTCGCCGAGAAGTGCGATTCCTACCCCGGGCAGCTCTCGGGTGGCCAGCAGCAGCGCGTGGCGATCGCGCGGGCGCTGGCGATGGAGCCGCGGCTCATGCTGTTCGACGAGCCGACCTCCGCGCTCGACCCGGAGCTCGTCGGCGAGGTCCTCGACGTCATGCGCGGCCTCGCGCGCGACGGCATGACGATGGTGGTCGTCACGCACGAGATGGGCTTCGCGCGCGAGGTCGGCGACTCGCTCGTGTTCATGGACGAGGGCCGGGTCGTGGAGGCCGGCAACCCGCGCGAGGTGCTGACCGACCCGAAGCACGAGCGCACCCGGTCGTTCCTGTCGAAGGTCCTGTAGCCGAAGCCGCTCGTTCCGGAGGTGCTCAGCGCTTGGGCCAGTGCCACGCCGGCCGATCGAGCATGCCCTGGCCCTCGAGCACGGTGGCGCCGAACTCCTTGTCCAGCTCCAGCAGCGCCGCGGCGTCGTCGGCGGACTCGAGGGCGCGCACGAGCGGCCGCGCGTGCGTGACGACGACGACCTGGGTGCGGGCGGCGGCGACGGAGATCAGCGCCGCGAGTGCGGGCAGCAGGTCCGGGTGCAGGCTGGTCTCCGGCTCGTTGAGCACCAGCAGCTCGGGCGGGCGCGGGCTGAGCAGCGCCGCCACCCACAGCAGGTAGCGCAGTGTGCCGTCGGAGAGCTCGGCGGCCGACAGCGGGCGCAGCAGCCCGTGCTGGAGGAACCTCAGCTCGAACCGGCCGTCGTCGCCGGCCGCCACCTGCAGCTGCGACCCCGGGAAGGCGTTGTCGACGGCGGCGCGCAGGCCGTCGGCGTCGCCGACCTCCTCGATCGTCTGCAGCGCCGCCGCGAGATCGGCTCCGTCGTGGTCGAGCACGGGGGTGCGGGTGCCCACCCGGGCCTGGCGCGCGGGGGCGTCGGCGTCGGTGCGGAAGTGGTCGTAGAACCGCCACGAGCGGATGCGCTGGCGCACGAGCAGCACCTCGGGCGAGATCCGCGGGTCGGCGAACGCGGTGAGCATGCTGTCGGTGAGCCCGATGGCGTGGGGCTCCCGACCCCACGCCCCGCCCTGCTCGCGCGCCCGCACGACGGGCCCGGCGCGGTCGGCGAGCAGCGCGGCAGGCTTCAGCACCCGGCCGCGCCACACGCACTCCCGCTTGAACTCCGGATCGCGGATGAAGGCCGTCCGCGTCGGGATCGGCATGCCCAGGTCGAGGGCGTAGCCGAAGTCGTCTCCCGCGAAGCCGAGCCGCAGCCCGACGGGCTTGGAGCGCCGCGTGCCCTGCACCGGCGCCCTGCCCTCGCGGACCGCCCGGCCGACCGAGTCCGGACCCGCCCACAGCGCGGACGGCAACCCGCCCTCCCGGGCGAGCGCGGCGACGGCCCCGTTGCGCGCGGAGTCGGCCAGCAGCCGCAGCGCCCGGTACAGGCTGGACTTCCCGCTCCCGTTCGCGCCGGTGACGACGGTGAGCCGGGACAGCGGCAGCACGAGATCGCGCAGCGAGCGGTAGTTCTCGACCGCCAGCGTGGTCAGCACGGCGCAGACGCTAGCGGCCCCCGCCGCTCGGGCGCGATCCTGACAGACTCGACGGGTGGCCGTCACCGACGAGGCGATTCTCAAGATCAAGGCGATGATCCGGTCCGGCGAGCTGCGTCCCGGAGACCGGCTGCCGCCGGAGAAGGAGCTGTCCGATGCGCTCGGGCTCTCCCGCAGCTCGCTGCGCGAGGCCGTGAAGGCCCTGGAAGTGATCCGGGTGCTCGACGTCCGGCGCGGCGACGGAACCTACGTCACCAGCCTCACGCCCGACATCCTGCTCGACGCCATGTCGTTCGTGGTGGACATCCACCAGGACTCGTCGGTGCTCGAGCTGTTCGAGGTGCGCCGGATCCTCGAGCCCGCCGCGGCCACGCTCGCCGCCCCCCGCGCGACCGCCGCCGACATCGAGCACCTGCGCGACCTGGTCGCCCAGGTGCACGGCACCACCTCGGTGGACGACCTCGTGGCCAACGACCAGGTGTTCCACCGCTACATCGCCGAGCTCGCCGGCAACGCCTACCTGACCAGCTTGCTCGAGACGCTCTCCAGCAGCACCCTGCGGGCGCGGATCTGGCGCGGCCTGTCCGAGGAGGGCGCCGTGGAGCGGACGCTCACCGAGCACCGCGCCATCGTCGACGCGCTGGCCAGGGGCGATGCCACGCTCGCGGCCGCCCACGCGACGGTTCACATCAACGGCGTGGCGGAGTGGCTCCGGCAGGCGGTGGGCTGACCCAGAAGTCAGCAAAGCCACTTTCACGACGCGTGGCGTCATGAAAGTGGCTTTGCTGACTTTCTCGGCCGCCTACTGGTAGAGCAGCGGCTGGATTTGCTGGCTGTCGATGTTGCTCTTGTCGTACCAGTAGAAGCCGGTGTCGATCACCTTCGGCAGCGGCTCGTTGTGGATGGCCTTGACCGCCGCGTCCACGAGGGCCTTACCCATGCCGATCGGGTCCTGCGTGACCGCGCCGAGCATCTGGCCGTTCTTGATCGCGTCGATCTGGCCCTGGCCCGAGTCGAAGCCGATGACGGTGAGCCCGGTCTTGCCGCTCTCGGCGACCCCGCGCAGCACGCCGATCGCCGATCCCTCGTTGGCGGCGTAGATCCCCTTGAGGTCCGGGTTGGCGGCGATGATCGCCTTGGTGATGTCCGCCGACTTGGCCTGGTCGCCGCCGCCGTACTGCGGGTCGAGGACCTGGATGCCCGGCGCGTTGGTCCGCATCCACTCGAGGAAGCCGTCGCGGCGGTCCTGGCCGGTGCGGCTGGTCTGGTCGTGCACGACCAGGCCGACCTTGCCGGTGCCGCCCAGCGCCTCGGCCATGTGCTTCGCGGCCTCGGCCGCGGCGGCCTTGTTGTTGGTGGCCGCCGTGGTGAGCGGGATGTCGCTGTCGACGCCGGAGTCGAACGCGATCACGGGGATGTTGCTGGTCTTCGCCTGCTGCAGCAGCGGCGCAGCGGCCCGCGAGTCGAGCGCCGCGAAGCCGAGGACGTCGGGCTGGCGGCCGAGCGCGTTCTGCAGCATGTTGACCTGCGCCTCGACCTCGGACTCGCTGGCCGGTCCCTCGAAGCTGATCCGCACGCCCTGCTTGGCCGCTTCCTGCTCGGCGCCCTGCTTCACGGCCTGCCAGAACTGGTGCTGGAAGCCCTTGGAGACGATGGCGACATAGGGCTGGTCGCCACCCCCGCCTGCCTCGGACGATCCGCCGCAGGCGGCGGCCGTCAAGGCGAACGCGGCCGCCGCGATGGCCGCTCCTATCCGGTGGATCCGCATTGTCGATCGAACTCCCTTGGTCGAGGTGGATGAGTCAGGCGGTGGTGCTCTTGCGCGCCCGGTCTGCATACACCGCGAGCAGGATCACGCAGCCGAGGATGACGTTCTGCCATTCCTGGGGGATGGACATGATCTGCAACCCGTTGTTCAGCACCGAGATGATCAGAGCACCGATGACCGTACCGACAATCGAGCCCTTGCCTCCCGAGAGGGAGGTACCGCCGATCACGACGGCGGCGATCGCCTGGAGCTCGTACCCCATGCCGGTGGCGGGCTGCGCCGAGCCGAGCCGAGCCGAGATCATCACGCCCGCGAGACCGGTGAACAGGCCGGCCAGCGTGTAGATCACGATCTTCCAACGGCGCACGTCGATGCCGGAGAGCGCGGTGGCGTCCTCGTTGCTCCCGATGGAGTAGGTGTAGCGCCCGAGCACCGTCTTGTTCAGCAGCACGCCCGCGATCACCGCCGCGACCGCCAGAATGATCACGGCATTGGGGAAGTTGGCGCCGGGGATGATGCTGCCGATGGAGATCTCGATGTAGCCGGGGGTCTGGTCGAAGTAGATCGGCGTGCTGTTCGACACGACGAGCGCGAGCCCCTGCGCCACCAGCATCATCGCGAGCGTCGCGATGAACGGGGGCAGCCCGAGCACGGCCACGTTGAGGCCGTTGACGAGGCCGATCAGGCCGCCGAAGAGCAGTACCCCGAGCACGCCGAGCGGCAGCGGGACCCCCGCGTTCACGATCAGCACGCCGGACATCACGGCGCACAGCGCCATGCCGGTGCCGATCGACAGGTCGATGCCGCCGGTGATGATCACGAACGTGGTGCCGAGCGCGAGCGTGCCGATCACGACGGTCGAGAACAGGATGTTCGTGATGTTGCCGTAGTTGAAGAAGTTCGGGCTGAGGACCGAGAAGAACACGAAGATCACGAGCAGGCTCGCGAAGGCGAGGAACTGCTGCAGCCCGGCCCGCAGCGTCTGGCGCACCCCGGTGGGGGCGTCCTTGCGCTGCTCCTCCTCGGTGGCGGTGGGGGTGGTCATCGCGCAACCTCGCTTCGCTCGGTGGGCGATGCCAGCGGTCGCTGTGACATTGATTCGCTCGCAAGCTCGCTCATTGAACGGCCTCCGTCTCCGGACGCAGGGTGGCGAGGTGCATGACGCTCTCCTGGGTGGCTTCGGCTGCATCGAGTTGCCCGGTGACCCGGCCTTCGCTCATGACGACGACCCGGTGCGACATCCGCAGCACCTCCGGCAGTTCGGAGGAGATCATGATGATCGACTTGCCCTGGGCGGCGAGGTCGTTGAGCAGCCGGTAGATCTCCTCCTTGGCGCCCACGTCGATCCCGCGGGTCGGCTCGTCGAAGATCAGGACGTCGCAGTCCTTGACGAGCCACTTCGCGATGACGACCTTCTGCTGGTTGCCACCGGACAGGAACTTGGCGGTCTGGTCGACCGACGGGGTGCGGATGCGCAGCGACTCCACGACCTCGCGCGAGCGCGCCCGCATCGCCCGGTCGCGCACGAAGCCCCACTGCTGGAACCGCTCGCGGATCGAGCTGAGCCCGATGTTGGCGTTGACGTCCTGCTCGAGCAGCAGGCCGAGGTGCTTGCGGTCCTCGGACAGGTACCCGATGCGGTGCCTGGCGGCCTCCGCCGGGCTCGTGATGTGCACGGGCTCGCCGCGCAGCTCGATCGTGCCCGACTCGACGGGGTCGGCCCCGACGATCGCGCGGGCGACCTCGGTGCGCCCGGCCCCCATCAGCCCGGCGAAGCCGAGGATCTCGCCCTCCCGCAGCTCGAACGAGACGTCCTTCAGCAGTTCCTTGGTGGACAGGTCGCGCACCGAGAGCACGACGGGCCGGTCCGCCCGCACGCCCTCCGGCCCGAGCCCGCCCGCGATCTCCCGGCCCACCATCCGCGAGATGACCTCGCGCATCGAGGTGGTGGCCGTGTCGAGGGTGTCGATGTAGCGGCCGTCGCGGATCACCGTGATCCGGTCGGTGATCGCCTTCAGCTCGTCCATCCGGTGCGAGATGTAGATGACGCCGGTGTCCGGGCGCCGGAACCGCCGGATGAGGTCGTGCAGCACCTGCACCTCGGCGTCGTTCAGCGCCGCGGTGGGTTCATCCATGATCAGGATACGGGGCTCGTAGGAGAGCGCCTTGGCGATCTCGACCATCTGCTGCTTCGCGACGGTCAGGTCGCCCACCCGCTGCCGGGGCTTCAGGGGCAGGTGCAGCCGCTCGAGCAGCTCGGCGGCCCTCGCCTCGAGCGCACGCTCCCCGAGGAAGACCCGCCCGGCCCGGGGCTCCCGGCCGATGAAGAGGTTCTGCGCGACCGTGAGGTCGGGCATCAGGTTGAACTCCTGGTGGATGATGCTGATGCCCTGCTCGAGGGCGTCGCGCGGACCGCTCACGCGCAGCGGCTCCCCCTCGAGGAAGAACTCGCCCTCGTCCGGGGTGTAGATGCCGGACAGCAGCTTCATCAGCGTGGACTTGCCCGCGCCGTTCTCCCCGACGAGCGCGAGCACCTCGCCGTGGCGCAGCTCGATGTGCATGTCCTGCAGGGCCCGTACGCCGGGAAAGCTCTTCCCGACGCCGCGGGCCTCCAGCAGCAGCGTCCCGGTCATGTGACGACGCCCTTCCGGAGGATCGCGTTGCCGTACACGCGGGTCTCGCCGGTGCGCACGATCAGGTACGCGGGCGCGGCAGCCTCGTAGAACTCGTACCGGTCGAGGAACCGCACCTCGGTCGTGCCGGCCGCGGCGATCAGCTCCTTCTGCACGGGGAGCTGCTCGCCGTCCGGCGCGGCCATGAGGTCGACGGCGGGCGCGTCGTCGAGCGGCACGACCGTGCGGATCGCGGCCATGAGGTCCGGCGTCGCGACGCCGGGCAGGTCGAGCACGCGGACGCCGAGCCGGTGGGCCGGGAAGTGCGCGTCGGCGAGCACGACGGCGTCCGTGTGCCCCATGGCGTCGAGGTGCGCGAGCAGCGGCCCGCTCAGGAGCGGGTGGATGCCGGAGAGCACGGCTCCTCCTCGGAGTTCGTCGGCGCCAGCCCGTAGACGCGCTGCGCGTTGTACGTGCGGATCTTGCCCTGCTCATCGTCGGTCAGCTCGCCGAGGAGCCCGGCCATGACCTCCCAGGTGCCGGCGTACCCGGCGGTGAGCAACGTCATCGGCCAGTCGCTGCCCCACAGCAGCCGGTCCGGGCCGAAGAGCTCCAGCGCCGCCTCCCACGCCGGGCGGATGGCCGCCGCCGTGAACGGCTCACCGCGCACCTGCAGCCCCGACACCTTCGCCACGGTGTTCTGGCGCGCGGCCACCGCGGTGAACGCCTCCCGCCACTGCGGGAAGTCCGGCCGTCCATGGGGCGGCTTGCCCAGGTGGTCGAGCACGACCGTCAGCTCGGGCAGCGCACCCGCCAGGTCGGCGGTGGCGGCGAGGTGGCGCGGCCAGGCGTCCGGCACGTCGTAGGGCAGGCCGCGCTCGGCGAGCAGGCCGAGCGAGGTCCGCACGGACGGCAGCGCGAGGAAGTCGTCGCGCGGGTCGTCGTGCACGAGGTGGCGCACGCCCCGGAACGCGGGGTCGGCGGCGAACCGGTCGAGCTGTGCGGCGGCGACCGCCGGGTCGTCCAGCTGCACCCACCCGACGACGCCGGCCACCCACTCGCGCTCAGCGGCGACCTCGAGCATGAACTCGGTGTCGGTGACCGAGTCCTCGGCCTGCACGAGCACCGCCCGGTCGACACCGACGGCGGCCAGCTCGGGCTCGGCGCGGTCCGCGGTGATCGTGGTGTGCAGCGGCCCGAGCTCGGGCGTGATCCACGAGTACGCGCTGCGCTGCAGGTCCCAGAGGTGCAGATGGGAGTCGATCACGGCAGGAACCCCTCCGCGGCGAGGTCCGCCCACAGCGCCGCGGGGATCGGCTCGGCGATCCGGGCGACGTTCTGCTCGATGTGCGCGGGCTCGGTGGCGCCCAGCACGATCGCGCGGACCACCGGCTCGCGCAGCGGGAACTGCAGCGCAGCGGCCGGCAGGTCCACGCCGTGCCTCCGGCAGACGGCCGCGAGCCGCCGCGCCTCCTCGACGACGTCGGCGGGGGCGTCGCCGTACTCGTAGTGGGCGCCCGGCGCGGGGTTCGACGTCGCCAGCAGCCCGGAGTTGAAGGCGCCCGCGACGACGATGCCGATCCCGCGCTCCCGGCACTCGGGGATCAGCTCGGGGGCGGCGGGCTGCTCGAGCAGCGTGTAGCGGCCGGCGACCATGAGCAGGTCGAGGTCGCCGGTGCGCACGCCCGCGAGGTGCGCCGCCACCGACTTCGAGCCGATCCCCACCGCGCGCACGACGCCCTCGTCGCGCAGCGCGACGAGGGCCGGCACGGCGCTCGCGACCGACCCCTCCATGTCGTCGTACTCGTCGGGGTCGTGCAGGTACAGCACGTCGACGCGGTCGAGGCCGAGCCGTTCGAGGGACTCGTCGAGGCTGCGGCGCACGCCGTCGGCCGACGGGTCCCACACGCGGCGCGGGTCGGCGGGCACCACGAACCCGCCTTCCTCGTCCAACTCATCTGATGTTTCGGGGCTGGGAACGAGCCGCCTGCCGACCTTGGTGGAGACGACGAACTCGGCGCGCGGTCTGGTGGCCAGGAAGGCGCCGAGCCGGCGCTCGGCGAGCCCGAGCCCGTAGTGCGGCGCGGTGTCGAAGTAGCGGATGCCGCAGTCCCACGCGGCTTCCAGCACCGCGTGCGCCTGCTCGTCCGACATCGCCGTGAAGAGGTTGCCGAGGTTGGCGCCGCCGAAGCCGAGCTCGCCCAGTTCGGGCACGCGGTCAGGCATCACGCGTCACCGTGTGCGCGGCGAGGGAAGCGGCGTGCATCTCGGTGCCCGCCCCGGGCTCGGTCGGGGTCCGGTACCGGCCTCCGGCCACCCGGACCGGCGTGACGAAGTGCTCGTGAAGGTGGTCCACGAACTCGATCATCCGCCCCTCCAGCGTCCCGGACACGGCGACGTAGTCGAACATCGCCAGGTGCTGCACCGCCTCGCAGAGCCCCACGCCGCCCGCGTGCGGGCAGACCCGCACCCCGAACTTGGCCGCGAGCAGCAGCATCGCGACGTTCTCGTTGACGCCCGCCACGCGGGTGGCGTCGATCTGGAGCACCTGCAGGGCGTCGGCCGCGAGGAACTGCTTGGCCAGCACGCGGTTGGCCATGTGCTCCCCGGTGGCCACCGGGATCGGGGCGATGCCGCGCGCGATGGCCGCGTGACCGAGCACGTCGTCCGGGCTGGTGGGCTCCTCGACCCATGCGAGGTCGAAGCTCGCCAGCTCCTTGATCCACGCGATCGCGTCGGCGACGTCCCAGCGCTGGTTGGCGTCCACCGCGATCCGGATGTCCGGCCCCACCACCTCGCGGGCGATCCGCAGCCTGCGCACGTCGTCGGCGAGCTCGCCGCCGACCTTGAGCTTGATCTGGTCGAACCCCTCCTCGACGGCCTCCCGGCACAGGCGCGCGAGCTTCTCGTCGTCGTAGCCGAGCCAGCCGGGGGTCGTCGTGTAGGCGGGGTAGCCGTCCCGCAGCAGCCGCTCCTCCCGCTCGGCCCGGCCGGGCTCCGCGCCGCGCAGGATCTGCAGCGCCTCCTCGGGGGTGAGGGCGTCGGTGAGGTAGCGGAAGTCGACGAGGCCGACGAGCTGCTCCGGCGTCATCGCGGCGAGTACCTGCCACAGCGGGCGGCCCTCCCGCTTGGCCCGCAGGTCCCACAATGCGTTGACGACCGCGCCGATCGCCATGTGCATGACGCCCTTCTCCGGGCCCAGCCAGCGCAGCTGCGAGTCGTGCACGAGATCCCGCCAGGTGCCGCCCATGTCGGCGAGCAGCGGTTCGACGTCCTTGCCGACGAGGTGGCCGGCGAGCGCCTCGATCGCGGCCACCTGCACGTCGTTGCCCCGGCCGATCGTGAAGACGAACCCGTGCCCCGAGTCGCCCGCGTCGGTGACGACCCGGACGTACGCCGCGGAGTAGTCGGGGTCGGGGTTCATCGCGTCCGACCCGTCGAGCTGGAGCGAGGTCGGGAACCGCACGTCCGCGGTGTCCAGAGCGGTGATGCGGCTCACGCGCAGTCCTTTCTGCCGATGCGCGGCTCACCGTAGACATCGGATGTCTACGGGTCAAGGCGTCTCCGACCGCCGGTCGCCGTCAGCACCGCGGCGGCGAGCACGAAGCCGGCCCCGAGCGGGCCGACCGCGCTCCCGCCCCAGCCGTCGACGGCGGCGGCGGAGACGGCCAGGTGGGCCGCGGACTGGTACAGCGACGTGAGCACCGGCCCGGCACCGGGTGCGAGCGCGATGAGGAGCTGCTGCATCGGGACCGTGACCCCGAAGGACAGCACCCCGCTCACCGCCACCACCGCAGCGGCCACCGCAGCGACTCCTGCAGTAGCGGGAGGGCGGTGAACACCACGGCGAGAGCCACGGTGACCGACACGATCACCCGTCGCGGTCCGAACCGGTCGGCGAGCGACCCGGCGGACAGGTTGCCGACCGCGCTCCCAGCCCGAACACCAGCAGCAGGCCGGCAAGGCGCGTTCCGCTGCCGCCGGTGGACGGCGCGTACGCCGCGCTGAAGTAGGTGTAGGGGATGAAGATTCCCAGGAACGCGACGAACGTGCACGCCAGCAGCCCGCGCACCCGGCCGTCCGCCAACGTCCCGGCCGCGAGTACGACCGCGTGCGAGCGCCGGCGCGCGTCGGGCGGCGAGTCGAGCATGTCCGTCTCCTCAAGTCGGTACCGACCAGTACCGTCTCCGGCGAGAGAGTACCGATCGGTTCCATCTGGGTCCAGACCGGCTACCGTGTGGCCATGCCGGCACACGCCCGCGAGCGCCTGGTCGCGGCCGCGGAGGAGCTGTTCTACGAGGAGGGCATCCGGGCGGTCGGCGTCGAGCGCCTGCTGGCCGTCTCCGGGGTCGGCCGGGCGTCGTTCTACCGGCATTTCCCCAGCAAGGACGACCTGATCCTGACCATGCTCCGGGGCTACGACGAGCGCTTCCGCGAGTGGCTCGCGGCGGCCGTCGCGGAGGCGGGCGACGACCCGGCCGCGCTGTTCGACGCCCTCGCCGACCGCTTCGACCGGTCCGCGCTCCGGGGGTGCGCCTCCATCCGCACGATGATCGAGTTCGTGGACCCGGGCCACCCGCTGCACCGCGCCGCCGTGGCGCACAAGGAGGCGGTCATCGCCGACCTCGACCGGTGGCTCGCAGCGGCCGGGCGCGCCGACCACGCCGAGCTCGCCGCGCAGTTCCTGCTGCTCATCGACGGCGCCATCGTCAGCGCCCTGCGCGAGCGCGGTGCGGCCCCGGCACAGCGGGCGAAGCGCATGGCGTCCGCGCTGCTCGCCGCGCAGGCGTGACCGTCCCCGCAGGCCGCGGGGTCGATCATCGAGCCGCGGGCAGGTAGGTTCCACCCCGGGACATCAGATCTTTCGACGACCTCGACCGTCTTGGAGCCGCGATGAAGCTCGCTCGCCTCGGACCCTCCGGAGCCGAGATCCCGGCACTCGTCACCGACAGCGGGACCTACGACCTGCGCGGGCTCGCCCGCGACATCGACGGTGGCTTCCTCGCCAGAGGCGGCCTGGCCGACGTGCGCGCGGCCGCGGAGGCGGGCTCGCTGCCCGAGCTCGAGAGCGCGGCCGACCTGCGCGTCGGCTCGCCCGTCGCCCGGCCCGGCGCGGTGATCTGCATCGGGATGAACTACGCCGCCCACGCCGCCGAGTCCGGCGCCGCGCCGCCGGAGAACCCGGTGGTGTTCTTCAAGACGCCGAACACGGTCGGCGGGCCGGACGACGACGTCGCGATGCCGCCGAGCGAGAACGCCAAGGTCGACTGGGAGGTCGAGCTCGGCCTCGTGATCGGCAGCACCGCCGCCTACCTCGAGTCGCCCGAGCAGAGCCTCGCCCACGTCGCCGGGTTCGTGGTGGCCGACGACCTGTCGGAGCGCTACGCCCAGATCGAGATCTCGGGCGGGCAGTGGAGCAAGGGCAAGTGCGCGCCCGGGTTCTGCCCGACCGGGCCGTGGCTCGTGACGCCGGACGAGGTGGAGCACGGCAACCTGCGCCTGCGCAGCTGGGTGAACGGCGAGCCGCGGCAGGACTCCACCACGAAGGACATGATCTTCGACGTCGAGTTCCTCGTCTGGCACCTGTCCCAGCACATGACCCTCGAGCCGGGCGACCTGGTGATCACCGGCACCCCGCAGGGCGTCGGCCTCTCCGGGAAGTTCCCGTTCCTGAAGGCGGGCGACGTGGTGGAGATGGAGATCGAGGGCCTGGGCCGCCAGCGCCACACGATGGTGGAGGGCCGCTGATGGCGGGGGACTTCGACGGGCTGGTCGCGGCCGTCACGGGTGGGGCGTCCGGGATCGGGGCGGCGATCGCTCGGCGGCTGATGGCAGACGGTGCGCGCGTCGCCGTGCTCGACCGGGACGTGAGCAACGCGCCCGAGGGCACCCTCGCCGTGCAGGCCGACGTCACCGACGACGCCTCGGTGCGCGCCGCGGTGGATCGCGTGCTGCAGGAGTGGGACCGCCTCGACGTACTGGTGAACAACGCCGGGATCGGGTCGCAGGGCACCGTCGCGGACAACCCGGACGACGAGTGGCACCGGGTGCTGGACGTCAACCTGCTCGGGATGGTCCGCGCCACCCGGGCGGCCCTCCCGGCGCTGCGGCGCTCCCCGTCCGCGGCGATCGTCAACACGGGGTCGATCGCGGCCACGGCCGGCCTCCCGCAGCGGGCCGTCTACAGCGCCAGCAAGGGCGCCGTGCACGCCCTCACCAGGGCGATGGCGGCCGACCACCTCGCCGAGGGCATCCGGGTCTGCGCCGTGGCGCCGGGCACCGCCGACACCCCGTGGGTCGGGCGGCTGCTGGAACGGGCCGACGACCCGGCGGCCGAGCGCGCCGCACTGGAGGCGCGCCAGCCGCACGGGCGGCTCGTGTCGGCCGACGAGGTGGCGGGCGCGGTGGCCTACCTGGCCGGCCCCCGCTCGACGTCGACCACCGGCATCGTGCTCGCCGTGGACGGCGGGATGCAGGAGCTGCGGCTGCGCCCGAAGTCGTAGCCGACCCGCCGGGATGCTCGCACACCAACTCCGGCGCTCGCACAGCAACTGCAGTTGGTGTGTCAGCGCGCGAGTTGGTGTGTGAGCGGGCTGGGGGCGTCGGCGGAGGGGTGCAGCTCCGGGCGGAAGCCGTTCCGCAGCGCGAGCACCGATGTCGGCGGGGTCAGGACGGCCAGCTCCTCCGCCGGACGGGGGACCGGGTCGGACCAGCCCGCGAAGGAGAAGGCGAGCAGCCGATCGCCGCTGACCAGCCGGGGAACGCCGTGCAGCACCACCACGGCACCGTCGGGGAGGTCCCGCGCCGGAGCGGTCCACGTGCGGCGGTCGGCGGCACGGGTGAGGCCCCGGCCTGGGCGGAGGCGCTCCGCCCGCAGGCGCCGGTTGAGGTCCCCGGCCCGCACCGGGCGGCCGATGGCGTCGGCCACCGCATCGCGGTACGAGCGGTAGGCGGCGAAACGGCACTCGCCGCACGGCCGGTGCCCCGCCGCCAGCGCCACGGCGTCGTCCAGGAAGAAGACCGGGGTCCACCGCCCCGGGCGGGCCAGTCCCACCCGGCGTCCGCGGAACGCCGTGACGCAGGTGATCCACAGATCGCCGCGGTGGTGGCGGACGACGTTCCCCGCGTCGTCGACCAGACACCCGCGGTTCCCGGTGAACCTCCCCCGGTCGGGCACGGCGTGCAGGTCGCCGAACGGGTCGACCCGGTTCCGGCGCGGCGTGCTCACCCGCGATCAGACGGTGACATCCACGCTCCCGTTCGCCGCAGTGTGGAGTACGGGCTCCGCGGCCAGCAGCTCGTCGAGGCGGCGGGCGACCGCGTCGATGCCGAAGTTCTCCCCGGCGACCCTCTCGTTGTGGTCGAGCAGGGCGGGGTCCGGGTCGGCCAGCCACGCGCCGAGCTGTGCCGGGTCGTCGACTGGGAACCAGCGGAAGCCGAAGGCGCGCAGCTCGACCGCCACCGGGAAGTCGGCCACCACGACGGGCCTGCGGTGCAGCGCAGCCTCGATCAAGGGGAGGCCGAACCCCTCCCACGACGACGGCAGCACGACCGCGTCGCACGCGGCGTAGGCCGCCGCCATGCCCACACCGCCGGGGAGCCTGCGGCGGACCGGCACCCGGGCGCTCGCCAACAGCCGGGCGAGCTCCTCGCCGAACCCGTCCTCGGCCGGGCCGGTGAGCCAGAACGTGGCCCCGAGCGCCTCCGCGACCGCGAGGCCGGCGGCGACGTTCTTGCGCGGGATCGCCCGGGTCGGCTGCAGGAGCAGCAGCCGGGTGTCCACGCCGAGCGCGGCCCGGGTGGGCTCCCGTGCCTGCGGGCAGCGCTCCTCGGAGAAGCCGTGGTAGATCGTGGTGGCGGCGATCCCGCGGCGTTCGGCGAGCGCACGGCGGGCGAGCTCGTTGACGGTGACGTGGCGCCACGCCGGGTCGTCCGGCGGCCACGTGGTGACGGCGGCGTACCGCTCGCGTTCCCAGGGCAGGTCGTGGTGCCGCAGGACGGCGGGGCGCCCGCGCAGGTACCGCGCCACCGCATCGCCTGCCGCCATGTTCATGGGCAGCGAGCAGATGTTGTCGGCGACCACGACGTCGGCGTCGTCCAGCGCCGCCGCCAACGCGCGCGGTGGCGGCGGGTGGGTCGCGTCGAGGGCGAGACCGGGGACCCGCACGTCGGGATCGCCGTCGCCCGCGACGGTGCGCACCCGCATCCCGAGGCGGTGCAGCGCCGCCGCCCACTGCGCCGCCGCCACCGACACGCCGTCGGCGGTGCCCAAGCGGTAGGAGACGATCGCCGCCTGCTTCCCGGACAGGTTCGCCATCACCTGATCGTCTCCGTTCTCCGTCACGACCACGTGTACGGGCGGTTGCGCGCCCGGGGAGATCAGGCGCGGGGGAGGCGTCCCATCAGGAAGAACTCCGGGTTCGGCCGCAGCGCCGTCAGGTGGGCGAGCCGGTTGGACATCGCGAACAGCGCCGTGATGGCCCCGACGTCCCAGATCTCGTCGTCGGAGAGACCGGCATCCCGCGCGGCGTCGAGGTCGGCCTCGGTGAGGGAGGCCGAGTCGGTGGCCACGAGCAGGGCCAGGTCCACGATCGCCCGCTCGCGCGCGCTCAGCTCGACGCCCCAGGGGTTGCTCGCCACCCGGTCGGCGATCTCCGGATCCTTCGTGCGGATCCGCAGGATGGCGCCGTGGGCGACGATGCAGTAGGTGCAGTGGTTCGCACCCGACGTCGCGACGACCACCAGCTCGCGCTCGGCGCGGCTCAGCCCGTCGTCGGAGTCCATCAGCGCGTCGTGGTAGTCCAGGAAGGCCCGCAGTTCCGCGGGCCTGCGGGCGAGTGCGCGGAACACGTTCGGCACGAAGCCCGACTTCTCCGCCACGGCGCCCACGCGGGCGCGCAGATCGTCGGGCATGTCCTCCAGCTCGACGTGGCCGAACCGGCTCACGGGGACCGCTTCTGTCATGCCCAGACGCTAATACCCCGGGCTGTTCCCCTGATACCGCTCGACGCGGGGTCGCCGACCCGGGACGATGCGGACATGGCCGTGCCCGAGGAGATCCGCACGCGGCTGTCGCAATGGTGTGCGGCGCGCGTGCCGGCCGGGGAGCGCGACCAGCGCCAGATCGCCTACACGATCCACGGCAACGCGATCACGATCCTCGATCGCAGGCCGCCCGCCTACCCGGAGCTCGGCCCCGCCTGGTCGGCCACCCCGATGGCGCGCCTGGTGCGCAAGCCCGACGGCTGGCAGCTGGACCGCCCGGCCGGCCGCGGTGAGTGGCGGCCCGACGCCACCGGGAGCGACCCGATCGAGCTGCTGGAACGCGTCCGCGCCTGAGGGCACCGGGAGTCAGGCCGTGTGCCCGATGCGGGCCGCCGCCCGGGGCGGGGCGGCGTTGAACGGCACGACCCGGCCCCCAGCCGTGCGACCCCGGATCACGAGGGCCGAGGCACGCTGCAGCACGCTGAGCAGGGTGGGGCTCTCGCCCCGGGTGTCCCCCGGCCCGACCACCGCGACGATCCGGGGCGCCACGGCACTCAACAGCAGCCGCTCCACGCCGAGGCCGCCCGCACCGAGCACGAGCACGACGTCGGCGCTGTCGGGCGGTGGGAGCGTGGACAGCAGCGGTTCCACCGGTACGAACGACACGAACCCGAGGGCCGTGGGCGTGGTCTCGCCGAGTGCCGCCCACGCGGCGGCGAGGCGTGGGGCACCCTCCTCGAGGCGTTGCAGCAACATCACGCGCAGCTGATCGTCGTGCTGCTCCCGGCGAGCGGCGCCGAGCGCGTCGACGGCGGCCCGGTAGTCGGCGGCAGCGCGCTCGCGCAACGCGACGACCGCTCGATCGTGCTCCGGGGCCATCGCGGTGGCCGGGCTGAGCGCGGCGAGCGCGTCGGCCAGCGCGTCGAGCCGGCGGGCGGCGTCGACGCCCGATCCGTGCACGGCGAACTCCAGGACGCCCTTCGCGATCTCCTGGGCGGTGGCGACGTCGGGTGCCGACAGCGGCGAGTCGGCGGCGAGGAACAGCACGTCGTGGCGGAGGGCGCTCACGGAGCGGGCCGCGGTGGCCACCCGACCCAGCCCGCCGGCGATCTCGGCGAGCTCGTTCTCGTCGCCGGGCACCGGCACGCCGAGCTCGGCGCACGCGGCGTCGACGCGGGCCTGGCGCTCGACGAGCTCGAGGTACTCGATCACGCGGTCGATGTCGTCCTCGGTCTCGGGTGGCTGGGTGCCGACCCGGGCCACGTCGAGCACCGCCTGGACGTCACGCTGGGCGGCCGACCTGAAGTACGAGCGCGAGCGGCCGCCCGCGGCGAGGAAGCCGCGGTACCGGACCAGCGCCTCCACCGCGTCCGGCGGAGGCGGTGCCGTGAACGACACCGGGGGAGCGGAACGGGTGCTGTCGAGAACCGCGATGACCCGTTCGGTGTCCTCGAGCATCTGGTCGAAGGCCGCCCGGTGCTGCCCGTAGATCAGCTCGGACAGCAGCCGCCACGCCCACTCGTGCTCGGCGCGCGACGGCATCTCGGCGAGCGAGCGGTCCACGTTCTCCGCCACGGCCGTGACGGCCGCGCGGCGGTCCTCGTCGAGGTCGGCGAGGAGCGTGGGCAGCATCCACTCGCCGTCGCCCGCCGCTTCGGAACCCGCGGCGAGCGCGCACAGCTGCGCGACCTCGGTGGGATCCGGAAGGGCCGACTCGGACGGGAGCAGTTGCTCACCACGGGCGCGACGCTCCGGTGTGGACGTGGCCAGCAGGCGCCTCAGCTCGCGGAGCTCCGTGGGCGGCAGCGCGGGCAGGTGGGGGAGGGCGCGGTCGACGACCTCGGGCGGCAGCGCGTCGCGGACGGCGGCGAGGTCGGCGGCCACGGCACCCGTGACGACCACGCGCCGTCCGTCGGCGAGCAGGGCGGCTACGGCGCGGGCGGTGGCCTGCGCGTCGAAGTCCTCGAGGACGACCAGCGTGTTGTCGCGAACGGCCGAGACCAGCGATGCCGTGTCCTCCACCGGCGTGCGGGGCGATGGGGGGAGCTCGGCGACGGAGGCGGCGAGCGCCTCGGCGAGCCTGCGCACACCCGGCGGGGTGGCGCCTGCCGCGATCGCGTGGTGGATCTGCGTCTGAGCGTCCGTGGTGGACCTGTCCGTTCCCGCCGCCGCGAGACGGTCGACGAAGACGGCGAGGTCGTGGGCCTCATCACGCTGGTCCGCCGTTCCGACTTCGAGCACGTCGTCACCTCCGCTGTCACCGGCCGGGCGGTGGTCACCCTGGTATCGCAGGCGCGTCCGAATGTCGCACCTGTGGGTCACGGCCGACAGCGTTCGGCGGCCGCCGAGCGCCGGAACGGCCGCTTGCGGCGGCGTCCGGCCACCCGATCAGGGCATGGACGACCGGACCGGACGCAGGCGGTGAACCTGAACGATTAAGGCATGTGAACGATGCGGTATGTGTCGACGAACGGTGATTTCAACGCGGTGAACGGTCGATTGCGTCAGGATGACGCGCCCGGCGGACGGCGGGTGCGGAGATGGACTACGGCGAGGCACGCGACCGTGACCGGGATCCAGGCGAACTGGGCCCAGTAGAAGAACGGCACGCCCGCGAGGCGCGGCTCGACGGAGTTGAACCACGGCGTCACGAGCGTGAGGAAGGGCACGAGCAGGAGCAGGCGCCATCGACTCACGCCGGCCATGGTAGGAGCCACGACGCGCGAACGGCCCGTTCGTCCGCTGGGTGCAGACGAACGGGCCGTTCGTACCCCGGGTCCGGCTTACGCGCCGAGGCGGAGCTTCAGCGCCTCCAGCTCGTCCCGCATCGCGGTGGGCAGGCGGTCGCCGACCTTCGCGAACCACTCCTCGATGAGCGGGATCTCCGCCTTCCACTCCTCCTGGTCGACGGCGAGCGCCGCCTCGATGTCGGCAGCGCTCACGTCGAGGCCGTCGAGGTCGAGCGCGTCCGCGGTGGGGACGTAGCCGATCGCGGTCTCGGTGGCGGCTGCGGTGCCCTCGATCCGCTCGACGGCCCACTTCAGCACGCGCGAGTTCTCACCGAAGCCGGGCCACAGGAAGCGGCCGTCCTCGCCGCGGCGGAACCAGTTGACGTAGAAGATCCGCGGCAGCTTGCCGGCATCGGCCCCCTTGCCGACGTTCACCCAGTGCTGGAAGTACTCGCCCACGTTGTAGCCGAGGAAGGGCAGCATCGCCATCGGGTCGCGCCGCACCTGACCCTTCCCGCCCTTGGCCGCGGCCGTCATCTCGCTCGACATGGTGGCGCCCATGAACGTGCCGTGCTGCCAGTCCCGCGACTCGGTGATCAGCGGGACGGTGGTCTTGCGGCGGCCACCGAAGAGGATCGCGGAGATCGGCACGCCCTTCGGGTCGTTCCACTCGGGCGCCACGACGGGGCACTGCGAGATCGGCGTGGTGTAGCGCGAGTTGGGGTGGGCGGCCGGCTTGTCCGAGTCCGGGGTCCAGTCCTCGCCCAGCCACGACGTGAGGTGCTGCGGCTCGCCCTCGAGGCCCTCCCACCACACGTCGCCGTCGTCGGTGAGCGCGACGTTCGTGAAGAGCGAGTTGCCCTTTTCGATCGTCCGCATCGCGTTCGGATTGGTCTTCCAGTTCGTGCCCGGCGCCACGCCGAAGAAACCGAACTCGGGGTTCACCGCGTAGAGGCGCCCGTCCTTGCCGAAACGCATCCACGCGATGTCGTCGCCGATGGTCTCGGCCCGCCACCCGGGCACCGTCGGCTGCAACATCGCCAGGTTCGTCTTGCCGCAGGCCGACGGGAAGGCGGCCGCGACGTAGTACGCCTTCTCCTCCGGCGAGATCAGCTTGAGGATCAACATGTGCTCGGCCAGCCAGCCCTCGTCGTGGGCGATGGCGGAGGCGATCCGCAGCGCGTAGCACTTCTTGCCCAGCAGCGCGTTGCCGCCGTAACCGGAGCCGAAGCTCCAGATCTCCCGCGTCTCCGGGAAGTGGCTGATGTACTTGGTGTCGTTGCAGGGCCACGGCACGTCCTGCTCACCCGGCTCGAGCGGGGCACCGACGGAGTGCAGACCCTTGACGAACGAGTCGCCGCGGTCGGCGAAGAGCGGCAGCACCGACGCGCCCATCCTGGTCATGATCCGCATCGAGACGACCACGTACTCCGAGTCGGTGATCTCGATTCCCAGCATGGGGATCTCGGCGTCGGTCGGCCCCATGCAGAACGGGATGACGAACATCGTGCGGCCGCGCATGCACCCGCGGTAGAGATCCGTCATCGTGCTCTTCATCTCCGCCGGGGCCATCCAGTTGTTGGTGGGGCCCGCGCCGTGCTGATCCTCGGTGCAGATGAAGGTCCGCTCCTCGACCCGCGCGACGTCGTCGGGGTCGGAGGCAGCCCAGAACGAATTCGGTTTCTTCGATTCGTCGAGCTTCACGAAGGTGCCCGCCCCGACGAGCTGCGACGTCATGCGGTCCCACTCCTCGTCGGAGCCGTCGCACCACACGACGCGGTCCGGCGTGGTGAGCTCCGCGACCTCACGCACCCAGGACAGCAGCTCAGCGTTCGCGGTGGGCGCTCCGTCGATCCCCGGCACGGTCATCGCAGTCATATCGTCCTCGCTCCTCGCCGGCTTCCCGGTCCTGGAAATGCTGCGCACACCCGACCCTGATTCGGGTGGGTGTGCTCTAGAGAGATGGGTCTCGACGGTACCTGCGGACACCTATTCCCTGCACGGCGAGTGCCTGTCGGCTCACTCACAGGACCGATCAGGTAATCGATTCAGAAGAATCGAAAGCGCTTTCCTCCCGATTGGCTTCCCGAGGCGTAGCCAGGCGCCGCCGGGGGTACCCGCCCGCTGTGAGCGCCCACACCCGACCGGCCCCCATCGCCGTGGACGGCACCGCCTCGGGCGCGTAGTGTTTTGAACACGTTCAAAAGCCGGGGAGGGCCCGATGGCCGCCGAGATGACCCAGTACATCGTCCTGCTCGCCGTGTCGGTGGCACTGACGTTCGTCGTGGGGAGGCTCCTCGTCCGGGCGGGCGAGCCCTTCCTGCAGGAGGTGTTCCACGACGAGAAGGTCACGCGATCGGTCAACCTGCTGCTCTCGGTGCTGTTCCACCTGGTCACCCTGGGGGTGCTGGCGATCATCTCGGTCAGTGACGTGACCGGTGACAATGCGCTCCAGACCTTCGTCGTGAAGCTCGGCGTGGTGCTGCTGACGCTCGGCATCGCCTACGGCATCTCGATGCTCGTGCTCATCCGGGTGCGCGAGCGCAGGCGGGCCGCCGAGATCTCCGAGCACGTCCAGGAGCGCCTCGCCGACCGCGGGATCGGTGAGCCCGGGCACCAGTGACCACGGCTCCCGGTAGCACCCGCGACGCGATCGTCAGCGCCGCACTGGAGCTGTTCCGCGAGCGCGGGTTCGACGGCACCACGATGCGTGCCGTCGCCGACCGCGCCGGCGTGTCCGTCGGCAACGCGTACTACTACTTCTCCTCGAAGGACGAGCTGGTCCAGGGCTTCTACGACCAGCTCGTCGCCGAGCACCGCGCGCTCGCACTCCCCGAGCTGACCGGGCACGCCGACCTCGCCGACCGGCTCCGCATCGCGCTCAACGCGTGGATCACCGCCGCCGAGCCGTACCGCGAGTTCGCGGGCCGCTTCTTCGCGGTGGCCGCCCAGCCGGGCAACCCGTTGTCGCCGTTCAGCCCGGACTCGGGCCCGGCCCGCGCGGCCGCCGTGGACCTCTACCGCGAGGTGCTCTCGGGCGCCCGGGTCGACCCCGATCCCGAGCTGGCGCGCGAGCTGCCCGAGCTGCTGTGGCTGCAGCACCTCGGGATCGTGTTGTTCTGGGTGCACGACACCTCCGCGGACGCCGCCCGCACCCGCCTGCTCGTGGACCGCACGGTGCCGATCGTCGCGCGGCTCGTCCGGCTCTCGCGGCTGCCGGTGCTGCGCCCGCTCGGTCGCCAGGTCGTCGACCTGGTCCGGTTGCTCAAGGGCTGACGCATGCGGCTGCCCTCGCCCTGCCTCGTCGTGCTGGCGGGCCCGGTCGCGTCCGGCAAGTCGACGTGGGCGGCGCAGCACTTCCCGCCGGATGCGATCGTCTCGGGCGACCGGCTGCGCGCGCTGGTCGGCGCGGGGGAGGACGACATCGCGGCGAGCGCCGACGCGTTCGCCCTCCTCGACGAGGTCGTCGCACGGCGTACGGCACGCGGGTTGACCACGGTCGTCGACACCACCGGGCTCGACGCCCGACGCCGGGCGACCTGGCTGCGCATGGGCCGGGAACACGGGCTGGTGTGCGTCGCGGTCGCGTTCGACACGCCGGCCGGCGTCTGCCGGGCCCGCAACCGCGCCCGTCCCCACCCCGTGCCTGCCGCTGTGCTGACCGCACAGCTCAAGGCGTGGCCCGGGGTGCGCGACGCGCTGCCCGGCGAGGGGTTCGACCAGGTGCTCGCACCCGAGCCGGTGCGGGTGGTGCCCCCGGTCTTCCTGGAGTCGGCGACCATCGGGGAGCGTCCGCGGGAGAGCCGCGCCGGTCTCCGGTTCGCGCTGCACCTCGGCGAGTTCCGCGGTGGTGCCGGCGGGCTGCGGCACCGGCTGCGCGAGATCGCGGTGGCCGCCGAGGCCGCCGGGTTCGACGCGATCTACGTGATGGACCACTTCCGGCAGATCCCGCAGCTCGGCCGGCCCTGGGAGGACTTCCCCGAGAGCTTCACCACGCTCGCCTGGCTCGCCGCCTGCACCGAACGGGTCCGGCTCGGCACCCTCGTCACGGCCGTGACGCACCGCAACGTCGGACATCTCGCCAAGATCGTCGCCACCCTCGACGTGCTCAGCGGTGGCCGCGCCGTCTGCGGGCTCGGGCTCGGCTGGTTCGAGGCCGAGCACCGGGCGTACGGGTTCGGCTTCCCGCCGCGCGAGGAGCGGTACGCCCTGCTGGAGGACGCGCTCGCGGCGCTCCCGGTGCTGTGGGGCCCGGGCGCGAAGCCGTTCCGCGGGAAGGTGCTCGACCTGCCCGACACGTCCGGTTACCCGCGGCCGCTGCAGGAGCACGTGCCGATCGTGCTCGGCGGTGGGGGCGAACGGCGCACGCTGCCCCTCGCCGCCCGGTACGCCGACGTCGCCAACGTGCTCGGCGACCTGCCGTCCGTCGCGCGCAAGGCCGCGGTGCTGCGCGAGCAGTGCGCCCGCACCGGCCGCGACGTCGCGCTGTCGCACCTCACCACCGCGCTGGTCGGCCGGGATCCCGCCGAGGTGGCCGCCCTCGTGGAGGCACACCGGCCACGGGCCGTCGACGCGGGCCGGTTCGCCCAGCAGGTGCGCGCCGGCACCGTGGCCGACCAGGTCGGGCGGTTCCGCGAGCTCGCGGCGATCGGCGTGGCCGAGGTCGCGGTCCGCCTGCCCGACCTGCGCGACGCGGCCCCGGTGGCCCGCATGGCCGAGGTCATCGCGGCGTTCAAGGGGTGAGCACGAGACGCCCGCGCAACCGGCCCGCCGCCACCTTCCGGTACGCCGTCACCGCCTCCTCGATGGCGTGCACGCCGGCCACCCTCGTCCCGACGACCCCGGCCTCGACCAGGCCGACGATCCGCCGCAGCCGATCACCGTCGGCGCTGATGAGGACCGTGTGCACCCGGATTGCCCGCAACGGCGCGGGTCCCGGGGTGGCCACGAGGTGGGCGAACGCGCCGCCGTTGCGCACGGCCTCCTGTGCGCCGACCCCGACGAGCGCGGCGTCGACGACACCGTCCACCCCGCCGGGCACCAGCTCGCGCACCGCGGTGGGCAGGTCCGCGCCCCGGGGCACGACGTGCTGCGCCCCCAGCTCACGCACGATCCCCTCGTCCGCCGCGGCCGCGGCCGCCACGACGTCCAGCCCGCGGTGGCGGGCGAGCTGCACGGCGTACCCGCCGACGGCGCCGGCCGCACCCGTGACGAGCAGCGTTGCCCCGGCGGGGAGCGCCAGCGCGTCGAGCGCCTGGTCGGCGGTCAGAGCGTTCAGCGGGATCGTCGACGCCGCGACCGGATCGACGTCGCGCGGGGCGGGCGCCACCGCCGTCGAGTCGAGCACGACCTGCTCCGCGTGCGTCTTCAGCGGCCTTCCGATCAGGTCGGACAGGCCGATCACCGGGCTGCCGACGGGCAGGTCCACGCCGGGGCCGACGGCGGCGACCGTGCCGGCCACGTCCCAGCCCAGGCCGTACTGCTCGCGGGCCGCGGTGAGGCCGAGCCGCTGCAACGCGCCGCCCGCCGTCGCCACGTCGACCGGATTCACCGTGGCCGCAGCCACCGCGATCCGGACCTGTCCCGGCCCCGGCTCGGGAACGGGGGTCTCCATCAGCTCGATCGCATCCGGCCCGTCGAGCCGCCGGGCCACCAGTGCACGCATGGCTCGAGGATCGGACAGTTACTCTTCATCGGGAAGAAGGCACCTGGAAGTGCGTAGCACACGCGGAGGAGAGATGGCCACCCGCACCGCGAGCGAGCGCCGCGCGGAGGCGGCGCGGCGGTACGACGCCTACATCGCGTCCTGCCCGACCCGGCAGCTGCTGGACCGGATCAGCGACAAGTGGGTCACGCTCGTCCTGTCGGCGCTCGCCGACGGGCCGCAGCGGTACTCGGACCTGAGCAGGCGCATCGCCGGGGTGAGCCAGAAGATGCTCACCCAGACCCTGCGCTCGCTCGAGCGGGACGGGCTGGTCAGCCGGACCGTCACGCCGTCGGTACCGGTGCGGGTCGACTACACCCTCACCCCGCTCGGCGGCACGCTCATGCCGCTGCTGGCCCACATCAAGGAATGGGCCGAGCACCACATGGACGAGGTGGCCGCGGCCCGCGCCGGCCACGACGACGCCAGCGCCTCCGCGTCAGCCCGGTGAACACCGTCAGAGCGACGAGAACGAGCACGGCGGTGCCGGTCAGCGCGGCCACCCCGACCGCACCGCTGAACGCGGCCGTGGCCGAGGACAGCAGCTCGGCCGCCGGCGTCCCGGTGAGCCGCTGCGCCACGCCCACCGCTCCGCCCAGCGTCTCCCGGGCCGTCGTCGCGTAGGCCGGCCCGACGCTGCTCGGCACCTGGACGGCGCCGCGGTACACCGCGGACAGCACGCTGCCGAGTACCGCCGTGCCGAGGACGGCACCGATCTCGTACGCCGTCTCGGACACGGCCGATGCCGCGCCGGCGCGGTCGGTGGGTGCCGCGGCGAGGATGGCGTCGTTCGTGATCGTCTCCGAGAGCCCGATGCCGGCGCCGACCAGCACATTCGCCGCCACCAGCAGCGCGATGGCGGGACCGGCGTCCAGGAGCGTGCACAGCAGGTACCCGGACGCCGCCAGCAGCAGCCCGGCGGGCACCAGCGCACGCAGCGGGAACCGCCTGCCCAGCCGCGCGGCCGCCAGGCCCGCCAGCATCGTCACGACGAACCCGGGCAGCAGCACGAAACCCGCGTCCATCGGCGTCAGGCCGAGCACGAGCACGAGGAACTGCGCGGAGAAGAACAGCAGGCCGGTGAGGGCGAACATCGTGGTGGCGTTCGCCAGCGCCGAGAGCCGCAGCACCGGCGAGGTGAACAGCGTGACGTCGAGCAGCGGCTCCTCCCCCGCGGCCCGGCGGGCCTCGGCCCGGCGCACGAAGAGCACGCCGGCCGCGACCGCGACGAGGAGGGCGAGCGCGGCCGCCGGGGTGACTCCGTCGTGCGCGACGCTCTTCACCGCCAGCACGGCGGGCGCCATCGCGAGCAGCGAGAGCAGCACGCCGAGCGGGTCGAACCGGCCCGGGCGGGGCCTACGCGACTCCGGGAGCAGCGCGGGGGCGAGAACCAGCAGCACCATCATCACCGGCACGTTCACCAGGAACACCGAACCCCACCAGAAGTGCTCCAGGAGCAGGCCGCCGACGATCGGGCCGAGCGCCGAGCCCGCGGCGAACCCGGTGGCCCAGACCGCCACGGCGAACCGGCGCTGGGCGCGGTCCCGGAAGAGCGTGCGCAGGAGGGCGAGGGTGGTGGGCATCAGCATGGCGCCGAAGAACCCGAGCAGGGCGCGGGCGGCCACGAGGTGCGCGGCGTCCGTGGCGAAGGCCACCACGAGGGAGACCGCGCCGAAGCCCGCCACGCCGACCACGAGCGTGCGGCGCCTGCCGACCCGGTCACCGAGCGTGCCCATCGTCACCAGCAGGCCGGCGAGCACGAGCGGGTAGACGTCCACCAGCCACAGCAGCTGCGCCGCCGACGGCGAGAGCGCCGCGCTGATCGCCGGCAGGGCGAAGCCGAGCACGGTGTTGTCGATCGTGACCAGCAACGTGGGCAGGAGCAGCACGGCCAGCGCGCACCATTCGCGGCGGCCGGCGCGCGCAGAGCGGGGGGCGACGACGGTCAACGGAGTTCCTCGGGGGGTAGCGGTGTCTCGACTGTACCGTCTGGACGGTTTAGAACGCCTGGTCATTCCCGTGGCCGCCGACGGCCTAGACTCGCGAGGTGCCGAGCGCCCGCGACCGTGTGCTGGACGCCTACGAGACGTTGCTGATCGAGCACGGCGGTGCGGCCGTCACCCTGGACGCCGTCGTCGCGGCCGCCGGGGTCTCGAAGGGCGGGTTGCTCTACCACTTCGGGTCGAAGGAGGCGCTCGCCGCGGGGCTCCTCGACCGCCTGCGCGAGCGCAGTGCCGTCGACGCCGATGCGATCCGCACCGCACCCGACGGCGCCGTGGCCTACTACGTCCGCACCTCCGCCCCGGGTGGCGCCTCCCCCGGCGGTCTCACCCGCACCTACCTCGCGGTCCTCCGCCTGGCCGACAGCACCGCGGCCGGCAAAGCCGTCCGGGACGCGCTCGCGCGGGTCGACGCCGACGGGTTCGCCGCGCTGCTGGACGAGCTGCACGACCCGGTGCTCGCCTGGCTCGCCCAGCTCGTGGGCGACGGCCTGTACCTGCGCACGCTCACCGGCACCCCGCTGCCCCCGGGCCTGAGCGTCGACGACCTCCTGGACCGCATGCACCAGTACGCGCCACGCGAGGCGTAGGCCTGGACGGGGGCCGAGCTACCGCGGCGCCAGTCGCGGCACCACCTCGCGGAGCCACGGCATGTTCATGCTCTCCTGCACCACGCGGGCGAAGAGCCACAGCTGCACGCGTTCGCCGTCCAGGCCTGCCAGGTCGGCCATCCGCCCGGCGAGCGCGCGGGGGTCGGCGAGCAGGCGGTCGCGGCAGTTGAGGACGTGCTGCAGGACGTCGTAGGCCGGGTCGCCGACGTACGGCTTGGGATCGATGATCAGCCACGGCTCCCGCTGCGCCGCGAGCACGTTCTCCGCGTGCAGGTCGGTGACCAGCAGCCGGTGCGGGACGTCCTCGCGGGGCAGCCCGCGGAAGAGCTCCACGCCCGCGCGGGCGAGCCCGGGGTCGAGCGCGTCCGGCTCCGCAGCGAGGTCCGCCTCGAACTCGTCGGCCCACCAGTCGCACATGCCGGCGAGCGTGCGGAACGGGTGCCCGGGCGGCGGCTCGCGCCACAGCCGCCGCAGCAGGCCGGCCACGACCCCGTCCTGCTCCGGCTCGGCGAGCGCGTTCTTGCAGGTGGTGCCGGGCTCGCAGCGCTCCAGCAGGAGGGCCGTGGTCGGTCCGTCGACGTGCGTCTCGAACACCCGCACCGCACCCCGCCCGGCCCACACCCGCAGCCCGGCGGCCTCGTCCCGGCCCTCCTCGTGGGTCCAGCCGACCTTCAGCACGACGTCGCGCCCCGCGGCGTCCCGGGCGGGCGCCACCCACGAGACCTGACCCCCGGGCTGGAACGGCGCCCCGACGTCGAGCGCCCACCGCTCCACCAACCCACCCACGATCTCCGGGAGCCGGGAGACCCACTCCGTTCGCTCCGGCGAGCCCTCCTCGGCAACGGACCGGGCCAGTGCCGTGGGGAGCGGGAGGGACTGCACGGGATCCATCCTCCGGGCGGTGCCAAACGGATTGCCCGGCGACGGCCGGCGCGGCCACGATCCCCGCATGCTCCGGCCGCCGATCTCCGACCTGCGCGCCTACTACGCCGACCACTTCGCCCGAGGACGACCGGCTGCACGCCACCGCGCACGGCCGGCTGGAGTTCGAGCGCACGCAGGAGCTGCTGCGCCGGCACCTGCCGAACCCGCCCGCGCGGGTGCTCGACGTCGGCGGTGCCACCGGCGCCCACGCGCGCTGGCTCGCCGAGGACGGCTACGCGGTGCACGTGGTCGACCTCGTCCCCGAGCACGTCGCACTGGCCGGCGCGCTCCCGGGCGTGACAGCGGCCGTCGGCGACGCCACGCAGCTCACCGAACCCGACGGGCACGCGGATGCCACCCTGCTCCTCGGGCCGCTCTACCACCTCGTCGAGCGGGTCGACCGCGTTCGTGCCCTCCGGGAGGCGGCCCGGGTCACCGCGCCGGGTGGGGTCGTCGCTGCCGCCGCGATCAGCCGGCATGCCCCGCTCCTCGACTGGGGCGCCCGCGGCAAGATCGACGACGAGAACGAAGCGGTGCTGCGCGAGATCACCGCGAGCGGCCGGCACGACCCGCGGCTCGGGTTCACCACGGCCTACTTCCACCAGGTCGACGAGCTGGCGGACGAGATGCGCGAGGCCGGACTGCACGAGGTTCGCGTATGCGGCGTCGAGGGCCCGCTGGCTCTCGTGGTCATCGCGCTCGAACACGACGCGACGGCGGACCTGCTGCCCGCAGCCCTGCGGGTCGCGCGCCTGCTCGACGGAGACCCGGCGCTGGTCGCGGCGAGCCCACACCTCCTCGGCCTCGCCCGCGCCTGACCCGCCCACCGGCCACCGGACGAACGGCACGTTCGTCCGAACCTATCGGACCACAGTGCCGTTCGTGCAGGTCAGCGGCCCGAGACCACCGCCTCGCGGGCGATCACCGGCAGCGGGATGGGCAGCCGGTGGACGGTGACGTTCCAGTAGCGGGTGTCCGGATCACCGGCCCGCCACGCGTTGGCCAGGCGGGTGGTGGCGTCGGCGTCGGTGCGGCGGCGCGGGCGCGGGCGCATGCCGCAGCGCCTGCGCACCTCGCGGTCCAGCGCCCGCCACGCGTCGTCGGCCGTGCTGTGCACGCTGACGGTTGCGGGCTCGTCCGCGTCCCCGACGAGCAGGGTGTATGCGCTCACTACCTCGAACGACACTCCTCGCCCCTTCCCGGTCCTGCGACCCGGCGACGACGTCGGCGCTCTGTCGGGTTAGTCAACGGCACGGCGGGCGGTCCGGGTGCCGGTTGGGCCAGCGACGCGCCGACCGGTGCGCCGAGCGGGGCCGAACGGCTGTTCCCGCCGTGACGCAGGACACCTCCACTGGGCCGTTCGGGGCAGTTGCCGTTCGCCGACTACCGGCCGAGCGAGACCGACGACATGTTGAATTCCGGGACGCGGGCGGGCGGCATGGCCGTGCGCGTGAACCAGTCCTTCCACTCCCGGGGGATCGTGCGTTCCGTGGCGCCGACCTCCGTGGCGCGGCGCAGCACGTCGAGGGGCGAGTAGTTGAAGCGGAAGTTGTGGTCGACCTCGCCCACCACCTCGCCTCCCTCCACCAGGTAGACCCCGTCCCGGGTGAGACCGGTGAGCAGCAGGGTGGTGGGGTCCACCTCGCGGATGTACCAGAGGCAGGTGAGCAGCAGGCCGCGTTCGGTGCGGGCGACGAGGTCGGCGATGGAGTCGTCCGAGCCCCCGGTGAGGAGCAGGTTCTCGCCGGCAGGCGTGAACCGCGTGCCGAACTCCACCGCTTCGGCGCGCGAGTAGACCAGCTCGCCGATGACGCCCTCGCTCACCCACTCCGCGCGCCGCGTGGGCGCGCCGTTGTCGAAGACCGAGATGCCCTCGCCGGAGTGGCCCACGGTGAGGAACGGCTCGTACTCCAGCCCCGGTGCGGCGGGGTCGCTCGCGAGCGTGAGCGGCAGGGCGGTGAGCCGCTCCCCGACCCGCGGCCCGTCCGGACCGGCGAGCGCGCTGCGTCCCTCCTGCGCGGGGCGCCCCTCCATCGACCAGGCGAGGTACACCATCAGGTCCGCGACGGCCGACGGCGGCAACAGGGTCTCGTACCGGCCGGCAGGCAGCGTGACGCGCCGGTTGCTCCAGGCCAGCCGGCGGTCCGCCTCGGCGGCGAGCGCGCGCACATCCACGTCGGTGAAGTCGGCGGTGGACACCCCGGTCCACGCCGAGCCGGTGAGGTCGGCGGTCTTGGCGTTCAGCTCGACCGAGCCGGTGGGGTCCACCCAGCGCCTTCGGATGCCGGTGGAGGTGCCGAGCCACACCGTGGAGAGCTCGTGCGTGGCGAAGCCGTACTGCCGGTGCGGCCCCGCCAGGACGTCGGCGAGGCCCTCGGCGAACGCGCCGAACACGCCGATCGACGTCTCGGCGGCCGGCTCGTCCCACGCCGGGTCGTCGGCGGAGGGGTCGAGCAGCGGCGCGGCGTCCTTCGCCGGGCCCGCGTCCCGCGCCGACGCCTCGGCGGCCCGCACCAGGTCCTGCAGCTGGGACTCGTCGGTGACCGCGACGCTCGAGCTCACGACGCCCGCCGCGACACCGCCCTCGAGGGCGACGAACGCGATCACCGTGGTGCGGCGCGACGTGGTGAGCCCGTTCGTCGTCATCGTCGAGTTGGCCCACCGCAACGCCGCCTCGCTGGACTCGCGCACGAGCACGGCGCACCCGTGCAGGTGCCGCGCCGCGGCGATGGTGCGCTCGACGACCTCCTGGGCTCTCACCGGCCCTCCTCCTGCGTGTTCAGCACGTTGACGCCGCGGAACCGGGCGGCCGGGCACCCGTGGCTCACCGCCGCGACCTGTCCCGGCTGCGCCTTGCCGCAGTTCATCGCCCCGTGCAGCCGCCATGTCGACGGCCCGCCGATGGCGTCCATCGAACCCCAGAAGTCCGTGGTGGTGGCCTGGTAGGCCACGTCGCGCAGCTGCCCGGCGAGCTTCCCGCCCTCGATGCGGTAGAAGCGCTGGCCGGTGAACTGGAAGTTGTAGCGCTGCATGTCGATCGACCACGACTTGTCGCCCACGACGTAGATTCCCCGGTCGACCCCGGCGATCAGCTCATCGAGGCCGGTGTCCCGCCGCGGGTCGGGCTGCAGGGACACGTTCGCCATCCGCTGGATCGGCACGTGGTGGGGCGAGTCGGCGAACGCGCACCCGTTGCTGCGCTCGAGCCCCAGCCGTGGCGCGAACGTGCGGTCGAGCTGGTAGCCGACCAGAACGCCGTCGCGGACGAGGTCCCACTGGCCGGTGGCCACGCCGTCGTCGTCGTAGCCGACGGTGGCGAGGCCGTGCGGAACCGTCCGGTCACCGGTGACGTGCATGAGCTCCGAGCCGTAGCGCAGCCTGCCGAGCTGGTCGGGCGTGGCGAAGCTGGTGCCGGCGTACGCGGCCTCGTACCCGATGGCGCGGTCGTACTCCGTGGCGTGGCCGACCGACTCGTGGATGGTGAGCCACAGGTTCGTCGGGTCGATCACGAGGTCGTAGGCACCCGCCTGCACCGACGGCGCCTTGACCTTCTCGGCGAGCAGCTCGGGGATCCGCGCCAGCTCGTCGTCGAAGTCCCAGCCCCGCCCGGTGAGGTACTCCCAGCCACGACCGGCGGGCGGGGCGAGCGAGGCCATGGTCTCGAAGCCGCCCGCCGCGCGGTCGACCGCCGTGGCGACGATCGACGGCCCGATCCGCACGCGCTGCTGGACGGTGCTGGTGCCCGCCGTGTCGGCGTAGAACTTGTTCTCCCGGACCTGCAGGACGTCCGCGTGCACGTGGTCGACGCCCTCCGCGGCGAGCAGCCGGCCCGACCACTCCGCGAGCAGCGCGACCTTGTCGCGCACCGGCACGGTGAACGGGTCGACGTCGTAGGCCGAGACCCACTCCGCGCCGGCGTGCACGGGCTCGTCGGCCCGCACGACGCGCTCGACGGCCACCGGGGCGAGGACGCGCGCCACGTCGACCGCCCGCTCCGCGGTGGCCGCGGCCCGTTCCGGCGTGAGCTCGACGTGGGAGGCGAAGCCCCACACCCCGTCGACGATCACCCGCACCGCGAGGCCGATCGTGGTGGTGTCGCTGACCCCGGTGACGGAGCCGTCCCGCAGGTCGATCCCCTGCGACCGGATCCGCTCGACGCGCAGGTCGGCGTGCTGGGCGCCGAGCTCGCGCGCGCGGCTCAGCGCGGCATCGGCCAGCGCGGAGAGGGGGAGCGCGCGGAACTCGGGGTCGATGCGATCGGCGGGCACCGCACAAACCTACTGATCTCCCGGCCTACTGATCTCCCGGATCGTCGTGGTCCGGGAACCAGGCGTCCACGGCCTGCTCCCGGACGGTGGCGTCCGGCCCGATCCGCAGCACCTGGTCGGCGAAGCGGTCGCCGTCGAGGTCGATCGCGACCACGAGGTCGATCCCGTCCACGGTGACGGCGGTGTCCGGGGTGCCGTCGCCGTCGGTGTCGAACGCATCGTCGGGCACCCGACGGGGATCATCCACGGCTACCGACCTGGTCGGCGGCCAGCAACGCCAGCTCCCGGTCGACGGCGGCCCGCCTGCGCAGCACGGCCGCGTCCAGCGCCGCGGAGGCGGCGAGCTCGAGCTCGACGAGCCTGCGGTCGAGGTCGGCCTCGATGGCGGCGGCCGCCGCACCGACGATCTGCTCGACCCTGCGCTGCAGCCGCTGGCGTTCGGCCGCTAGCCACCGGACCCGTGCTGCGACGACGAGCGCGGCGAGGCCCACCCCCACGGCGAGCGGCGCGAGCGCCGGCCCGCCGAGCGCGGGCAACCCGGCGAGCGGGAGTGCCGCGAGCGGGAGCAGCGCGAGCCGCCCGAGCGCCGCGCCCTCGATCACCCCGGCGAGGAGCGGGGAGCCCGGAGGGGGATCCGGGGGCGGCGGCGGACCGGGCGCGCGCGGCGCCGGCAGGCGCGGCCAGCCGGGCTCCATGGCCAGCCCCCGCTCGGTGGCGATGCGACGCAGCGGCGGGCCCAGCTCGGCCGCCCAGCCCGCCGCGGCGGCCGCGGCGATCCCGGCCACCGCGGCCGCGACGCGCTCGGGCAGCCGTTCGCGGTCGGTGCGATCACCGCGCCGGACGTGCTCGGCGGCCTCGCGGCGCAGCCCGGCCAGCGCGGCGGCCGCGGCACCCGTGGCCGCGAGACGGCTCAGGGCCAGGCAGGTGCGCAGCTCACCCCGGTGGCCACCGGCGAGCCGTTCCCGCAGTGCGCGCAGCTCACGGCGGCGGGCCAGCACGGCGTCGGCGTAGCGGTCCGGCATGGCAGGCAGGCTGCCAGGCCGACAGGCCACCGGGGCCGGTTCGCGCCACACCGTGTGCAGCTGTGAACGGTCGCGGTTCAGGGGCCGCAGTCGACGCGCACCCGGTGCTCGGTGAACCGGTCGATCCACGCCGACTTGATCGTGCGCAGCGGGAACCGGTTGAGCCGGTACACCACCGCGCGGCCGGCGCGGTCGACCGTGACGAGGTGGGCCTGCTCCAGGATCTCCAGGTGCTTGACCGCGGCCTGCCGGGAGACGTTCAGGTCAGCCGTGAGCTGCGCCTGACGCTGGCCGTCCTTGTCGAGCAGCCGGTCGAGGAGCCGCCGTCGTGTCACGTCGCTGAGCGCGAAGAAGACCCGGCTCGCCTGCCCTGTGGTACTCGGCTCGGTCTCGGTATCCACCTACACCCCTGCCTCGGAAGCGCTGCCGCAGAGGCTAGTGATCGTTCAACGATCTGACAAGACTTCAATCCTTCGTTCGGTCGGCTTCGGCCACGAGGCGCGCGTACCGGGTTCCCGCCGCCAGCAGGACGAGGCCGGCACCGAGGAAGGCCGCCACCCGCGCCAACCCGTCCAGCGCCACGAGGTCGAACAGCACGAGCTTCGCCACCGCGGCCGCGACCAGCACCATCCCGGCGATCCGCAACGCGGGCCTGCGGACCCCCCTGGCCAGCAGGACCAAAGCCACCGCCGTCCAGGACACGGTGACGAGCGCGTGCCCCGCGGTGAACCCGGTGCGGTCGTCCGAGGCGAGCAGGGCGAGCGTGACCACCAGCGACGAGGCGCCGTAGAGGCCCACGACACCGGCGGGCGCCCACAGCCCAGCGGCCCCCGCATCCGGACGCACCAGCCCGACCCGGGCGCCGGCCACCAGCAACGCCACCGCGAACACCAGCACGAGGGCCGAGACCGCGGCGCCGACGACGAGGGTGCCGTGGCCCACGTAGGCGGACGAGGAGTGGTGGACCAGGCCGTCGAGCGGGGCGTCGCGGCCGAGCGCGATCAACACGCCGATCCCGCCGTACGCCGCGCCGATCACGAGCGGCAGCCGGGCGCGCAGCTGCGCCGCGAGCACGGTGGCGACGATCGCCTGGCCGAGCAGCACGACCGTGGCCGTCGAGCCGTCCAGCGCCACGAGCGTGGCCTGGAACAGCGCGAGCGCGGCCGCGGCGACGGCCACCACCCGGATCCCCCGGGGCGTACCCGGCACCGCCGCGAAGCCGGCGAGGCCCACCACCGCAACCGCCGCGACCGCGGCGCCGTTCCACCCACCCCACGCGGCCGACGTCACGAGCACCGGAACGGGCGCCACGGCGACGAGGGCGCCGACCGGGCGGGCCGCCAGCACCCGGGCCGCCGGCAGCGCGGTCGCGAGCCCTGCGGCGAGGGCGCCGATCGCGACCGCGACGGCGGGTGCACGGCCGGCCGCGTCCGCGAGCCCGCCGACGGCGGCGCCGTACAGCGCCGGACCCGCCGCCGCCAGCAGCGCGAGCGTGGCCCAGCCCCGGCGCAGCACCACCGGCAACGCCGCGAGCTGCAACGCCAGCACGAGCGCGCCCAGCAGCCAGCCCCACGCGAGGAGCGGAGCCAGCGCCGCGGCACCGACCACCACGCCGGCGCCGAGCAACTGCGTGCGCCACCGGTCGGCGAGCCCGATCCCGCCCGCCGCGACCACCAGCGCCACCAGCAGCGCGGGTGCCGGCGCGAGGAACCCGTAGAGCGCGGTGGCGGCCGCCACCGCGAGGTAGAGCGTCGCGAACCCGGTGCCGGCCACCGCGAGCGCACCGACCCGGGCGTCCACCCTGCGGTGCAGGCGCAGCGCGAGGCCGATCAGCGCGACGCCGAGCACCGCACCGCCCGTCACCCGCCCCAGCGGGCTGAACCACCCGCGCGACGCCGCGAGCGCGAGGAGCAGGACGACGCCGAGCAGCGTCACGCCGCCACCCGTCCATGCGAGCACGCGCGCGCCGGAGAGCTGCGAGCGCGGCGCCCGCGGACCGCCCCCTTGCGTCACTCTGCGCAGTGCCACTCGGCCCGCGGGCGCCGGCTCGCCCGTCCCCAGCGGGACGGGCGGAGCAGGGCTCACCGGTGCTCCGGGGAACCCCTCCGCCCCCGGAGCACCCGAACCGTCCGCGGCCCGCAGCCGCATCAGCTCGGCGCCCAGCCAGTCCAGCCGCCTGCCCAGCAGGCTCAGTTCCGCCGCCAGCCCCGCGTACGGGTCGGCGGCACCGGTGGCCGTGCGATCGGTGCCCATGCCCGATGAGCATCCGCGAGAAACGCCGCGGCGAGGCCCGTAGCGCTACCTGGATCGCATCACGAGAAGATCACGGCGCGCTGAGAGCGCTCAGTCACGGTACGGGCCCGCCGGGCACAGTGGGAGGAGCTCCGAGATCCTTGCGCCACCCACCGGAGTGACGGGGTCGCGCAGGGTGCCGGGCCGCGCCGCGCGGGGGCCGGCGCGGCCCACCCGACCCGGCGATTCGAAGAAGGGGGCAACCACTCAGCGCTTCCACGCGTCAACAAGAACGTGACCACGGTCCAGCGCACACCGACGACCCAAGGGAGCGGCCGCCCGTCCGGGCGACCCGCCGCCCGTCACCCGCAACCCGTGCGGGTGGGCTTCGTTGTCCCGTTGGAGCGGACCCGTCTGGAGGATGTGTGAGCGCCGTTTCATCCGCCCGTGCGGCCGCGTTCGGCGGCCCGGCCCCGTCCGAGCTGCACGCGCAACGCCCGACACGCATGCCGCGGCCGCACGCGCGGCGCAACCGCACGCCGTTCCCGGCTGTCTCGGTGGTGGTCCCCACCCGGAACGAGGCGCGCAACCTGGAGATCGTGCTTCCGGCGATCGCCGCGGTGCGCCCCAGCGTTCACGAGATCATCGTGGTCGACGGCAACTCCACGGACGGCACCGTGGAGACGGCGAGGCGGGTGCTGCCGTGGGTCAAGGTGATCGAGCAGACGCGCAGGGGCAAGGGCAACGCCATGGCCTGCGGGTTCGCGGCGGCCACGGGTGACGTCATCGTCATGTTCGACGCCGACGGTTCGGCCGACCCGGGTGAGATCCCGGCGTTCGTGTCGGCGCTGGTGGCCGGTGCGGACTTCGCGAAGGGCAGCCGGTTCACCCCCGGTGGCGGCAGCGACGACATCACACTGCTGCGCAAGTCCGGCAACGCGGGTCTCAACGGCGTCGCGAACGCTCTGTTCGGCACGAGCTACACGGATCTCTGCTACGGCTACAACGCCTTCTGGGCCGACCTGCTCCCGCTGCTCGAGCTCCCGCCGATCGACGCACCCGCGCCGCCGGAGGGGATGCTCTGGGGCGACGGCTTCGAGATCGAGACCGTGCTGAACTGCCGGGTGGCCGCGGCCGGGCTGAAGATCACCGAGGTGCCGTCCATCGAGCGCCAGCGGGTGTTCGGGGACACCAACCTGCGCACCTTCGCCGACGGCGCTCGGGTGCTGCGTACGCTGCTGGCCGAGCACCGGCGGGCCGACCGCCGCAAGTTCGACCGCCGTCGCTGACGCGCGGTCGATCGGTAGGAGGAGACCGCCCGTGAACAGTCCGGCCGTCACGGCCAGCGTCGTGGTCTGCGTGTACACCGAGAAGCGGTGGGACGACATCGTCGCCGCCGTCGGCTCGGTCGCCGCGCAGGACGTGGCCGCGGCGGAGACCCTCGTGGTCGTCGACCACAACCCGGCGCTGCTCGCGCGCGCGGAGGCGGAGTTCGGCCCCCGTGGGGTGCGGGTGCTGCCGAACGCGCACAAGCAGGGGCTGTCCGGCGCGCGCAACACGGCCATCGCGGAGGCGGTGGGCGACGTCGTGGTGTTCCTCGACGACGACGCCGCCGCCCGCCCCGGCTGGCTCGCCGCGCTGCTCGAGCCCTACGGCGATCCCACCGTCAAGGCCGTGGGCGGGGTGGCGCACCCGCGCTGGCCGGTCAACCGGCCGCGCGTGCTGCCCGGGGCGGCGCCGTACGACCCCAACGCCACCGGCGAGCTCGACTGGATCGTCGGCTGCACCTACACCGGCCAGCCGGTGCGCCAGGCCGAGGTGCGCAACCTCATGGGGTGCAACATGTCGTTCCGACGCGAAGTGTTCGAGCGCGTCGGCGGCTTCGCCGAGGACATCGGGCGCATTGGGAAGAACCCCTTGGGCTGCGAGGAGACCGAGCTCTGCATCCGCGCCCGGCAGGCCTACCACCGGGCGGGCGAGAAGATCCGGATCGTGTTCGAGCCCGCCGCCGCCGTCGACCACCGGGTGAGCCCCGACCGCGTCCAGTGGGACTACCTGCGCCGGCGCAGCTGGGCGGAGGGCCTGTCGAAGGCGGCCGTGTCCAAGCTCGTGGGAAGCGACGACGCGCTGGCCACCGAGCGCAGCTACGTGGCGAGAGTGCTGCCCACCGCCGTGCTGCGCGAGCTCAAGGAGGGCCGCGTGTCGTCGGCCGCGGCCGTCGTCACCGCGCTGGCCTGCACCACGGCCGGCTACGTGCGCGGCAAGCTCCCCGGTGCCACATCCGGCGTGCGGCTGCCCGCCGCGCAGGCCCCGACCGCCCGCCCGAACAGTGGTGACTGAGGCGCCGCACCCGCCGATCCCCAGCTTCGTCCACCACCGCAGCCGGCTCACCGAGGGCCAGCAGCACGCATGGGACCGCTGGTGGCCCGAGCGCGGCCACGACGTCGGCGACATCCTGACCGGCGCCGAGCCCTACGACCCGCAGGCGTGGTTCGGGCGGCGGGCACCGCTGGTCCTGGAGATCGGGTCGGGGATGGGGGAGTCCACGGCCGCGCTCGCCGCGGCCGCACCGGACGTCGACCACATCGCCGTCGAGGTCTACGAGCCCGGGCTCGCCCAGCTGCTGATGCGGATCACCGAGGCCGGGCTCACCAACGTCACCCTGCTGCGCGGGGACGCCGTCGCACTTCTGGACCAGCGGGTGCCACCCGGTTCCCTGGCCGGGATCCGGATCTTCTTCCCGGACCCGTGGCCCAAGCGGCGCCACCGCAAGCGCCGGCTCGTCCAGCCGGGCTTCGTCGCGCTCGCGGCGGCGCGGCTGGAGCCCGGCGGCCTGCTCCACCTCGCCACCGACTGGGACGACTACGCGCAGCAGATGCGCACGGTCTGCGACGCCGAGCCCGCGCTCGAGAACACGGCCGCCGACCGGCCCGGGGGCTGGACCCCGCGCCCCGAGTGGCGCCCGGTCACGAAGTTCGAGCAGCGGGCCCGCGTCGAGGGACGGACGGTGCACGACCTGGTGTACCGCGCCCGCCGCACTCCTTAGGCGGGCGACGGGAGGCCGGGAACCTGGCGGCTGCGGCCCCGGAACTCGGCCACCGCTCGGTCGCCGTCGCGGATCGTGACGTCGTAGAGCCCAGACCTGCCGGCGCGGGCCCGCTCCACGGCCTCCGCGACGAGCTCGGCGCCGAGTGCGACCGGACGCAGGAACGTGATGTCGGCGCCCGCCGCGACGGCCGACGTCCCGTGGCTGTTGCACGCGTAGGCGAACGCGGCGTCGGCGAGGAAGAACAGGTACCCGCCGTGGCAGATGCCGTGCCCGTTGACGTGCCGCTCCTCGACGGTGAGCGCCACGCGCGCCCGGCCCGGACCGACGTCGAGCAGACGCACACCCACCCCGCGGCCCGCGGTGTCGGCCCGTTCCATCGCCGCCGCGGCCCGCCGGGCGACCTCGAGCTCATCGCTCACGGTCGATCCAGGTCGCGTGCAGGTGCCGCGATCGCAGGCCGTGCCGTGCGCCGGTGTGCCGCTCCAGCAGCACGGTGCTGCGCCGGCCCGTGCGGCCCGCCGGGCCGTCCTGCCACTCCTCGTACGTGGCGAGGACGCCACCCACATCGGAGTGGACGACCGCGACGTCGGCGATGCGGATCCGCAGCCCGGGCGCGGCGCCGTGCGCACCCTCGAACCCGGGCAGGAGCTCGTCCCTGCGGAGCAGTGCGCCGTCCGGCGTAACCATCGTGAAGTCGGGGGAGTGCGCGTCGGCGAAGGCGGCGAACGCCTCGGCCGTGCGCGGGGAGCGGCCCGCGAGCCACTCCTCGATCACCCGGTGCAGGCCCTCGATCTGGGCGGCACAGCGCTCGTGCAGCTCGTCCGTCACCTGCGGATGCTATCCGGATAGGGTCGGGAGATGATCCCGACCGGGACGGTGCCCCCGACCCCGCGCGTGCTCCTCGTGTGGGACGCACCGAACATGGACATGAGCCTCGGCTCGCTGCTCGGGGCGCGCCCCACGGCGGCGTTCCGGCCGCGGTTCGACGCCGTCGGTCGGTGGTTGCTCGAGCTGGCCGGGCCGGACTCGGTCGCAGAGGCCACCGTCTTCACCAACGTCGCACCGGGCAGCACCGAGGTCGTCCGGCCGTGGGTCGAGGCATTGCGCAACGTCGGCTTCGCCGTCTTCGCCAAGCCGAAGCTCACCGAGGACTCGGATGTCGACGACGACATGCTCGCCCACATCGACCTCCGCGCCACCGAGGGCACCCTGCGGCACCTCGTGGTCGCCTCCGGCGACGGCCGCGCGTTCCGCGAGCCGCTCGAGCATCTCGAGGCCGCGGGCACGGCCGTCACGGTCATCGGGTTCCGCGAGCACGCGAGCTTCGCCCTCAACTCCGAGGTGATCGAGTTCGTGGACCTCGAGGACATCGACGGCGTCTTCCGCGAGCCGCTCCCGCGCATCACCCTCGACTCCCTGCCCGACACGGGTGCGTGGCTGCCGCCGTTCCGATCGCTGCGCTCGCTGCTGGAGCCACGCCGATGACCGGGGAGGGACGGAAGCCCGCGGAGCGGGCAGGGCGGATGGATGGAGCCATCCGGCTCGTCGCGCCCGTCGTGCTCCCGTGCGACCCGGGCTGCTCGGTGCTGCGCGACGCGGTCGTGGACATCGACGGGGACGGCCGGATCGCGCACGTCGGGCCGCGGGCGACCGCGCCGGCGCCCACCACACCGGTCCGGGAGCTGCCGGGCGCGTTGCTCCCCGGGCTGGTGAACACCCACGCGCACACGCCGATGATCGCGCTGCGCGGGATGGGGGGCGACCTGCCGCTCATGCGCTGGCTGCAGGAGGTGATGTGGCCCGCGGAGGGCCGGCTCGAGGCGGCCGACGTGCGGGTGGCGATGGCCTCGGGCTGCATCGAGCTGCTGCGCACCGGCTGCACGACGAGCGTGGAGATGTACTTCTTCACCGACGCCGTGATCGACGCCGTGTCGGCCGTGGGGTCCCGGGTGGTGCTGACGCCGGGGATCATCGCCGCCCCCGGCTGGGACCGCCTCGGCACCTGGGAGCAGATGCGCGACGACGTGTCCGCCCGGATCGACGCCACCGGTGTGCGTTCGGGGCCGGGGGAGCGGATCGAGCTCGGCTACGGCCCGCACGCGGCGTACACGCTCCCGTCGAATGCGCTCGCGTCGGTGGCCGAGCACGCCCGGGCCCGGAATGCCCTGATGCACATCCACGTGGCCGAGACCATGGAGGAGGACCGGGCCCAGCGGGCGGAACACGGGTCGGTGCCCGCCCTGCTCGACGACGTCGGCGCGCTCGGCGGCCGGGTACTCGCCGCGCACGGCGTGCATCTCTCCGATGACGACATCGCGCTGCTCGCGTCCCGCGGCGCCGCGGTGGCCCACTGCCCCGGCTCCAACGCCAAGCTGGCCGCCGGCATCGCCCGGCTGACGGCGCTGCGCCGGGCCGGCGTGCGCGTCGGCCTCGGCACCGACGGCCCGGCGTCGGGGGACGACCTCGACCTGTGGGCCGAGGCCCGCCTCGCCGGCCTGCTCGCCCGCGTCGGCAGCGGGGATGCCGCCGCGCTCACCGCGGGCGAGCTGCTGCTGATGTCCACCCGCGAGGGCGCCACCGCGATCGGACGCGACGACCTGGGCGCGCTCGAGGCGGGGCGGTGGGCCGACCTGGTGCACGTGGACCTGGACGACGCGGCCTTCGTCGCTCCCGAGGACGACGCCCAGCTGCTGTCGAACCTCGTCTGGGCAGGCGGGTCCCGCCTGGTGCGGGACGTGTGGGTGGCCGGGGAGCAGGTGCTCGCCGATCGGAGTCCTACCCGGGTGGACCAGCGGGCCGCGACGACCGCCCTCCGCGCCGTGGCGGCCCGCATCCGGGGCTGACCGTGCGCCGGATGCGGGCTCCCGCACCCAGGGGTCACCAGCTTCGGCCGGCCTCCCGAGTGCGGTGGTGGCGACCGGATTCCGGCTGCTCACCGCGCTGCACGCGGGCCGGCGGTGACGCGAGACCTTGGACGGGGATCGGGGCCGTGAGCGGGTCGCGGCGGAACCGGTCGACCGGGTCGGCGGGGCGGGGGTCGGCCGTCCGCGCAGCCGCGGCGGGTTCGTGCTGCCTGCTTCGCCAGCCGCCGCGGGTCAGCGCGTGGAAGATCGGCGTCAGCGCGGCGTCCTCGTTGTAGGCGTGCCGCCCGGCGGCGGGGCCCCAGTCGTCGTCGATGTTCGGGTAGCGGGTGGCGGCCCACCAGTCCACGTCCGTCAGAAGCTCGGACACGTGTCACCTCCATGATCATCCATGCGCCTCGCGGTGGTGCCTTCCGGCCCTCACCCGGCCAGGCCGTTCGGCGCATCTACCACCCACAACGGGGTCACACGGGCGTGGAAACGGTCCAGGCACGACTGTTACGGGCACTGCCGCCGATTCCCCTCGTTCGGGTGGCGGACCGTGGCGAACCGGCTCTGCTGCGTATCCGATGTGCCCGATCGGGTCGGCTCGCGGCCCCGCGCCGCGCAATGCGCCGGGCCACTCGGTGCGCTGACCACCGGCGGCGGGCGCCGCTCCCCGCCACTTTGGGCTGATCGGTGGGGCGCTGGGCGGGCTGCCGGTCGCGCTTCGCGACCAGCGGTACCCGTCAGGAGCAACGGATGCTCGTCCGGCGGTCAATCACACGGGTGTACTTCTACCACGCGTATCCGTATCACGGCTCGGTCCCGATCCGGCAACACACAACGTGTCGCGCGGATCAGGCGGCGGTGTCGAGCTCCTCGACGGTGTCGAGGTCCAGCGGGAGGGAGGCGGCCCGGACGTTCTCCTCCAGGTGCGTCACGTCGGTGGTGCCCGGGATCGGCAGCATCACCGACGAGCGCTGCAGCAGCCACGCCAGCGCGACCTGTGCCGGGGTGGCCCCCAGCCGCCGCGCCGCGCCGTCCAGCGCGCCGCCCCGCGCTGCGAGCCCGCCGGCCGCGATCGGCGCCCACGGGATGAAGCCGATGCCCTGCTCGGTGCAGAAGCGCAGCACGTCGTCGCTGCTGCGGTCGGCGATGTTGTAGCGGTTCTGCACGGTGGCGACCTCGACCACGAGGCGAGCCGCCTCGATCTGGTCCACCCCGACCTCGGAGAGGCCGACGGCCGCGACCTTTCCCTCCGCCTGCAGCTCAGCGAGCGCGCCGAACTGCTCGTCGGCGGGCACCTGCGGGTCGATGCGGTGCAGCTGGAACAGGTCGATCCGCTCGACGCCGAGCTTGCGCAGGCTCTCGTCGCACTGCTGGCGCAGGTACTCCGGTCTGCCGTAGGCGTGCCATTCGTCGGGACCGGTGCGCAGCAAACCCGCCTTCGTCGCGATCGTCAGGCCGTCGTACGGGTGCAGCGCCTCGCGGAGGAGCTCCTCGGCCACGTCCGGACCGTAGGAGTCGGCGGTGTCGAACAGGTCGACGCCGAGGTCGACCGCACTCCGGAGAACGGCCACGGCGGCGGCGCGGTCGGCGGGCGGGCCCCAGATGCCGGGGCCGGTGAGCCGCATCGTGCCGAAGCCGAGACGGTGGACCGGGCGGCCCTGCTCGCCGCCCAGGGAGAAGCGGCCGGATGCGGCGGCGGGGCGGGTGTCGGGGAGTGTGCTCACCCCCCACACCATTGCACCGGCCCGGACCGACCCGCCGCAGAACGTGACAGGCGCCTCGCCCTGCGTCATGCGGGTTCACCCTGCCGTGCAACGTGCCGGATCGGGTGCCCGGCGAGGTGCCGTCGATTGCCGGGCCGGGACGCGCGCACTACCGTTCCGGCGTGGCCAAGATCGTGCCGTTGCCGCAGGCCGTGACGGAGCTCGTGCACGACGGGGACACCGTCGCCCTCGAAGGCTTCACGCACCTCATCCCGTTCGCCGCCGGGCACGAAATCATCCGGCAGCGCCGCCGGGGTCTCACGCTCGTGCGGATGACACCCGACCTGATCTACGACCAGATGATCGGGGCGGGCTGCGCGTCCCGGCTCGTGTTCTCCTGGGGCGGCAACCCGGGCGTCGGGTCGCTGCACCGGATGCGGGACGCTCTCGCCACCGGCTGGCCCGCCCCGCTCGAGATCGAGGAGCACAGCCACGCCGGCATGGCCAACCGGTACGTGGCGGGCGCCTCCGGGCTGCCGTTCGCGGTGCTCCGCGGCTACAGCGGCACCGACCTGCCGAACCACACCGACACGATCTCGAGCGTCGTGTGCCCGTTCACGGGCGAGCGGCTCGCCGCCGTCGCCGCGCTGAACCCCGACGTCACGATCGTGCACGCCCAGCGCGCGGACCGCGACGGCAACGTCCAGCTGTGGGGCATCACGGGCGTGCAGAAGGAGGCCGTGCTCGCCGCCCGCCGGTCGCTGGCCACCGTGGAGGAGGTCGTCGACGAGCTGACGCCGGTGCCCGGGGCCGTGGTGCTGCCCGGCTGGGTGCTCGACGCGGTGGCGACCGCGCCCGGTGGTGCGGCACCGTCGTACGCGCACGGGTACTACGACCGCGACAACAGCGCGTACCGGGCGTGGGACGCCATCAGCCGCGACCGGGAGGCGTTCACGCGGTGGCTGCGCACGATCGAGGAGGCGGCGGCATGACCGGGACCGCGGAGCCGGTGGCCGGCACGCGAGCGGCGGCGAACTGGACCGCCGACGAGATGATGAGCATCGCGGCCGCCCGCGCGCTGCGCGACGGGCAGGCGTGCTTCGTCGGGATCGGCCTGCCGTCCACCGCCGCCAACCTCGCGCGCAGGCTGCACGCGCCCCGGCTGGTGCTGATCTACGAGTCGGGCACCCTCGCCACCACGCCGGAGGAGCTGCCGCTCTCCATCGGCGACGGCATCCTCGCCGACTCCGCGCTGACCGTCGTCAGCGTGCCCGAGATCTTCAACTACTGGCTGCAGCCGGGCCGCATCGACGTCGGCTTCCTCTCCGGAGCCCAGATCGACCGCCTCGGGAACATCAACACCACCGTCATCGGCGAGTACGACGAGCCGGCCGTCCGGCTGCCCGGCTCGGGCGGCGCACCCGAGATCGCCGCGTCCTGCCGGGAGGTGATCGTCGTGATGCGGCACCGCAGGCGGGCCTTCGTCGATCAGGTCGACTTCGTGACGTCCGTCGGGCACGGCAGCGGTCCCGGCGACCGGGAGCTGCTCGGGCTGCGCGGAGCGGGCCCGGTCCGGGTGATCACCGATCTCGGCGTGCTGGAACCGGATCCGGACACGACCGAGCTGGTGCTCACCACGCTGCACCCGGGCGTGACCGTCGAGCAGGTTCGGGCCGAGACCGGGTGGCCCGTGCAGATCGCGGCCGACCTGGTCATCACCGCACCGCCGAGCACCGCGGAACTGGAGACGCTGCGCGCGATGCGCACCGTCGGCTCGAAGGGGAGTTCATGAGCGTCGCACTGCACCACGTCGACGAAGGGCCGCGCGACGCGCCCGTGATCATGCTCTCCGGCTCGCTCGGCTCCACCGTGGAGATGTGGCGGCCGCAGGTCTCGCCGCTCACCGAACGGTTCCGCGTGATCCGGGTGGACCACCGCGGGCACGGCGGCTCCCCCGTGCCGCCGGGGCCGTACACCATCGCCGACCTCGCGGGCGACGTGCTCGCCCTGCTCGACCGCCTCGGCCTCGAGCGCGTGGCGTGGTGCGGGCTGTCGATGGGCGGGATGATCGGGATGTACCTGGGGTCCGAGGCCCCGGAGCGGGTCACGAGCCTCACCCTGTGCTGCACCACGTCGAACTTCCCGGACACCACGGTCTGGAAGGAACGCATCGCGGCGGTCTCCTCCGGGGGCACCGCGCCGCTCGCGGAGGGCGTCGTGTCCCGCTGGTTCACCCCGGACTGGGCCGCCGCTCACCCCGACACGATGGCCGAGGCGGCGGCATGGGTGGCCGGCACCCCGGACGAGGGGTACATCGCCTCCTGCCAGGCGCTGGAGGTGTGGGACCACCGCGACCGGCTCGGCGCGATCACCGCGCCCACGCTCGTGATCGCCGGGTCCGCCGACCCCTCCACGCCGGTGGAACCACACGCCCGCACGATCGTCGAGGGCATCCCCGGCGCCCGGCTGGAGGTGCTCGACGCCGCCCACCTCGCGACGATCGAGGCGGCGGACGAAGCGACGAGGCTGATCGCGGAACACGCCGCCGCCCACCCGGTCTAGGCCGCGGGCTGCCCGACCAGCACCTCCTCGTACGTCGGCGCCTTCTTCACCAGGCCGCTGTCGAGGTGGAACGCCCGCGCCGTGTCGTAGGAGGCCCGTTCGACGTGCGGCGTCGGCGGGATCTCCCGCCCCAGGATGGGCACCAGCGCGTCGAGCGCGGCGGCGTCGGTGTTCTCGAGGTACCGGCCCAGCAGGTCGCGGACCTGCGCGGGGTCGCCGTGGATGTCGCCCAGCGCCCTGGCGATCGCGCGGTTGAACGCCGCGAGCTCGGCAGGCTTGCGGTCCAGCAGCTTCTCGGTGCTGAACACGACGCCGTGCAGCGCGCCGCGCAAGGAGGGCACGTCGCCGCGCACCGGGGAGATGTAGGTCCGGCCGGCGTGCGCGGCCTCGGCCTGCTGGGCGATCGGCTGGAAGAACGCAAGCGCGTCGACCCGGTCCGCCGTGAGCGCCCCGATTGCGGCGGTCGCGGCGCCGCCCAGGTTGACCAGCGTCGCGTCGGTCGCGGCGTTCCGGCCGACGCTGCCGAAGAGGTAGTTGACGAGCGCCTCGGTGCCGCTGCCCGGCCCGGTGATCCCGATCCGCTTCCCGACGAGTGCGGCGATCTTGTCCTCGACCGTGGCCGGCTCCTCGAACGACGGCGGGACGACGACGTCGACGTAGTACTCCGTGACGAGGCTCGTCACGATCCGCGTCCCGTCGTCGATCTTCGCCAGGTTGAAGGCATCGGTGATGACGCCCGCCCCGAGGTCGATGCTGCCGCCCTTCAGGGCGGCCGCCACCTTCGCGCCGGTACCCAGCCGCGGCCGCTCGCCGAGCCGCACCCCCTCGGCCTCGAAGTAGCCCTTGTACTCCGCGACGAACAGTGGGAAGAAGGCCACCGAGTTGCTGATCTGGCCGACGTTCAGCACGCCCGGTGGGGTGGTCGAGTAGCGCGTCGCGCACCCGGCCAGCAGCAACGGGGTGGCCGCGAACGCCTTCAGCAGCGTTCTCCGCTCAGTCATCGGCCGGCTTCCAGCGGTTGACGCGGCGCCCGATGAGGCCGACGAACACGTTCAACACGCCGGCGATCACGCTCAGCACCACGAGCGTCGCGAACACCCCGGCGGTGTCGAACTGCGCGGCGGCGTCGTTGATGAGGTAGCCGAGCCCGCGGTTGGACGCCACGAGCTCGCCGATCACGGCACCGATCAGCGCGTACGGGATGGACACCTTCAGGCCGGTCAGAACGCCGGTCATGGACGCCGGCAGCACGACCTTGCGCGCGATGTCCCGGCGGGTGCCGCCCATCAGGCGCACGGCGTCGATCAACCCGCGGTCCACCTCGCGCACCCCCGCCGCGGTGTTGAGGAACACCAGGAAGAACACCGTCACCGCGGCGAGGAGCACCTTCATGTGCATGCCGATGCCGAACCACACGATGAACAGCGGCGCCAGCGCGACCTTCGGGATCGAGTAGAGCGCCATCATGAACGGGTCGAGCACGCGGTACACGAGGTTCATCGACGCCAGCACGAACCCCGCGAGCGCCCCGGCCGCCGCGCCGAGGAGGAACCCGTAGACGATCTCCTGAACGGTGATCCACGTGTTCGTCCACAGGGTGCCGTCGGCGCTCCACTCGGCGAGCCTGCCGACGATGTCGCTCGGCCTGCTGATGAACGTGCTGTCGATCCACCGGTCGGCCGCGATCTCCCACAGCACGAGCAGCACGGCGAGCAGCACCACCCGGGTGGCCCAGACGACGGTGGTCGCGCCGTGCCGCTGCCACCACGTGCGCTCGAGCCCGACGCGCACCGGCCCCGCATCGACCGCGATCGTCATGACCGCTCCTCCCCGGCGGGCGACTCCCTCTTGAGCGCCGTGGACAGTTCTCCGTGCAGCGCCACGAACTCCGGGTCGACCCGCAGCTCGTCGGCGGAGCGGGGCCGGGCCAGCGCGATCTCGCGGTCGAGCAGGATCCGGCCGACCCGCCCGAGCACCACGACCCGGTCGCCGAGCAACAGCGCTTCCTCGATGTCGTGCGTCACGAACACCACCGTCTGGCCGCTGCCCTGCCACAGCCGCAGCAGCTCCAGTTGCAGCTCCGTGCGCAGCTGCGCGTCGAGCGCGCCGAACGGCTCGTCCATCAGCAGCGTCTCGGGGCTGCCTGCGAGCATGCGGGCGAGGCCCGCACGCCGCCGCATGCCTCCCGACAGCTCGCGCGGGTAGTGCTTCTCGAACCCGCCGAGGCCGACCCGCTGCACGAGCTCGGTGGCGACGCTCCGGCGCTCCGCGCTCGCGACGCCGCGGATCTCGAGGGGCATCTCGACGTTGCGCAGGACGTCGCGCCACGGCATCAGCGTGTCGTGCTGGGTGAGGTACCCGATCTGCGTGTCGGGCCCGGACAGCCTGTGGTCCCGGTACCGGATTTCGCCCGCGCTCGGCGGGGTGAGGCCGGCGAGCATGTTCAGCAGCGTCGACTTGCCGCAGCCGCTGCGCCCCACGACGGTGACGAAGCTGCCCTCCGCGATGTCCAGGCTGAGCTCGCGCAGGGCCACGATCGCCGAGTCGCCCTTGGCGAACCGCTTGGTCACCGCGTCCGCCGCGAGCACCGGACTCATCGCTGGTCCCCGGGCGCGTCGGGCAGCGGGTCGGCCCCGGCCAGCCGGCGGCTGTTGTGCACGGTCATGAGCCGCACCTCGTCGTCGGTGAACCCGGCACCGAGCAGGCGGTCGGCGGCCAGCGCCAGCCCGTCCTCCACCGGCGGGTTGAACGGCTGGCCCAGGTCGCTGGAGATCACCGAGTGCCGCGGCCCGACCTCGCGGATGTTGCCGAGCCACACGTCCCAGGACACCTTGCCCGTGTACGGGGTTGTGTAACAGCGTTCCAGCAGGGCGCCCTTCTCGGCGAGCGCGCGCTGCCGCTGCACCCCGATCCGCTGCGACGTGAACTCCGGGTGCGTCACGACGATGCGGCGCACCCCTTCGTCGAGCGCGGCGTCGATCACCGCGACCGACTCGTCCTGGTGCAGGTGCCCGGTGGCGAGCGTCATGTCGTGCTCGGCGACCAGCCGGAGCACCTGGCGCGTGCGCTCCAGGACCTTGCCCTCGGCGTCGAGCACGTCCACCGGGTCGGCGGCCATGCCCGCCGCGGCGAGGTCGGCCTGCAGCCGCGCCCACATCGGCGGCTTCGCGCCCTCGGGTTCCTCGGCCTGGCAGGCACGCTGGTTCGCGCTGTCGACGGTGGGCAGCCAGACGAAGCGGGCGCCGCCGCGGCCCGCGATCTCCACGGCGATCGGGTTGAGCCCACCGACGGACGCGTTGAGCGTGATGGCCCCGAGCGCGTCGATGCCCGGGTGGGCCCGCCGCACGACCTCGGCACGCTCCGCGGTGGGCGCGTAGTGCGACTTGAGTACGAAGCCGGCCATGCCGACGGCCGCGAACCGCCCGGCGAGGGTGAGGTCGTCGATCCGCCGCCGCATCACGTCGGGGGCGACGTGGATGTGCACGTCGTAGGCACCACGGACGAGCTCGCGTGCGCGAGCGGATGGCACGGGGTAGTCGGTCATGGGACTCCTTCGCCGCATTCCTCGCCTAGATTGTCAACAATCATGGCTACACAAGTCCAGAGGAGGCCCATGACCGCAACGATCGCCGTGCTCGGCCTCGGCGAGGCCGGTGGCGCGCTGGCCCGCGACCTGCTCGCCGCCGGCGCCGTGGTGCGGGGCTACGACCCCGCCGTCCCCGCCCCGGAGGGCGTGGCCGACACCGGGTCCGAGGCCGAGGCCGCCGACGGCGCCGACCTCGTGCTGAGCGTGAACAGCGCGTCGGCCGCCGTCGACGCGCTGAACGCCGGTCTCGGCACCGCTCGGGCATGGGCCGACCTCAACACCGCGTCGCCCGGCACGAAGCGCCGCCTCGACGAGATCGCGACGGGGCACGGGGTGCCCTTCGCCGACGTGGCGATCATGGCACCCGTTCCGGGGAAGGGGCTGCGGGTACCGATGATCGCCACGGGCGGCGCCGCGGCACGGGTCGCGGAGGTTCTGAACCCGTTCGGCGCCGCGGTCGAGGTGATGGCGGGCCCCGCCGGGCTCGCGGCGGAACGCAAGCTGCTGCGGAGCGTGTTCTTCAAGGGGATGGCGGCCGCTGTGGTCGAGGCGCTGACCGCGGCGCGAGCCGCCGGGTGCGAGGACTGGCTCCGGTCGATCGTCGAGAGCGAGCTGACCCGCGCGGACGCCGCCACCGTGGAGCGGCTGGTCAGCGGCTCCTACCGGCACGCGGTGCGCCGGACGTCGGAGATGGCGGCAGCGGCGGAGATGCTCGACGAGCTGGGCGTACCCGCGGACGTGGCCAGGGCCGCGCGGGATCACCTCTCCGGCCTGTGACGCGCATCACGCGGCGGGGCCGACAAGAGACCGGCACCGGCTCCGACCCACTCACATGAGTCAGCTCCTGAGAGTCCAGAACTTCACCGTCTCGCGCGACGGGATCGCCGCCGGCGAGAACCAGAGCCTCGAGCGACCGTTCGGCGACGTCGACCCGGGCGAGATGTTCGCGTGGGCCGGTGCCACGGCGAGCTGGCCCAACCGCACCGACCCGGGCGGGAGCCGCGGCCTCGACGACTACTTCACGCGGGACTTCGCCCACAACATCGGCGCCGAGATCATGGGCCGCAACAAGTTCGGTCCGCAGCGCGGGCCCTGGCTCGACCACGACTGGCGCGGCTGGTGGGGCGACGAGCCGCCGTTCCACACCCCGGTCTTCGTGCTGACCCACCACGAGCGCCCCTCGTTCACCCTGTCCGACACGACGTTCCACTTCATGGGCGGCGAGCCGGCCACGGTCCTCGAGCGGGCACGGGAGGCGGCGCAGGGCAAGGACGTCCGGCTCGGTGGCGGGGCGACCACCATCCGCGAGTTCCTCGACGCCGACCTCGTCGACACCATGCACGTGGCGGTCTCACCGGTGGAGCTCGGATCCGGGGTACGGCTCTGGGAAGCCCCCGAGGAGCTCCTGGACCGGTTCCACCTCGAGGTCGTGCCCAGCCCGAGCGGCGTGGTCCACCACGTCTTCTGGCGGAGGTGAGCCGGCTCAGCGGGCGGCCGGTCGATCCGCCGCTGGTCGGGTCCACCAGACGGCCTCACCACGCGTGAGGCCGGGCAGGCTGCGCTGCACCGCGTCCAGTCGGCGGGCCGGGACGGTGCCGGCCAGGCGCCACCGGGTGTTGCCGCCCGCGGTCTCCTCGATCCGCGCCCCGAGACCGGTGATCCGCTGCGCGACCTCGCTGAGGACGTCGGCGGGGATCTCCAGCTCGAACGCGTGGTACGGCTCGTACACCCGCGTACCGGCCCGCTCCAGGGCCATGGCCAGCACCAGCGCGGTGAGGCCGCGGAAGTCGGCCGCCACGCTCACCGGCGCGAGGAAGCCGGAGCGGACGAGCGTGACCCGGCAGTCGGTCACCGCCCAGCCCCGGGGTCCGCGCCTGCTCGCGAGGTGCACGGTCTCCTCGATCGCGGTGTGGAACGCCCGCGGGAGCGCGCCGAGCTCGGTCTCGTACCGGAACGTCACGCCGCTGTCCCGCGGTCCGGGTTCGACGCGCAGTCCCACCGTGGCCCAGAAGCGGCCGAGGGCCGGCCCGCGCCTGCCGAACTCCTCGGCGGCCACCCCCACCCCCACCGGACGCTCGACGCAGACGATCCGGCTCGGCGCGAACCGCGCTGCGATCCCGTACTCGGCGGCGAGCCGGTCCGCGATCACCTCCTTCTGCACCTCGCCGTACAACAGCACCTCGGTGGCACCGCCCGGCACCACCCGCGCGTGGATCAACGGGTCCTCGTCGGCGAGGCTCATGAGCGCCGCGTGCAGCCGAGGTGCGTCCGCCGGATCGCGGGGACGGACGGCCGTGCGCAGGGTCGGGCGGGCGAAGCGCGGCGTGCCCGCGTCGCAGGCCACGGCGCCGAGCCGGTCGCCCACCTTCGGGTCCAGCCCGCCGACCCGGCCGATGTCGCCCGCGACCAGCCGGTCGGCGCCGGTGCGACCGACCACCCGGAGGGAGGTCACCTGCCGGGAGATCTCCTCGCCACCCCTGCGGATCACGACCCGCTGCCGCGTTCGGACCTCCCCGGCGACGAGCCGCAGGTAGGCGACCTTCTCGCCGCTCGGCGTCCGCTCGACCGCGAAGACGGTGCCCCGGGGCTCCTCAGCGGGCACGACCGGTGCGGGCGGGAGCAGCCGCACGATCCCGTCGAGGAGCGCCGGGATGCCGGCGCCGCTCAGCGCCGAGCCCGCGTACAGCGGGTGGATCCGCCCGGCCGCGGTGCCCGCGGCGAGCGCATCCGCCACCTCGGCCGGCGTGAGCGGTGGGCCGTCCACGACGCGGGCGAGCACGCGGTCGTCGGTCTCGGCGAGCGCCTCGGTGAGACCCGGGTCGTCGAGGGGCTCGGCGATGACGGCGGCCGCCCTCGTCCCGAGGTCGCGGATTCTCGTCATCCTGATGGCATTCGGCGCGACCGTGCGCCTGACCTCGGCGAGCAACTCCTCGTGGCGCGCACCGCCCCGGTCGATCTTGTTGACGAAGAGCAGTGCGGGCAGCCGCATGTCGCGGATGGTGCGCATCAGCACGCGCGTCTGCGCCTGCACGCCCTCGACGGCGGAGAGCACGAGCACCAGGCCGTCGAGCACGCCGAGCGCGCGCTCGACCTCCGCGATGAAGTCGGGGTGACCGGGCGTGTCGATCAGGTTGACCCGGGTGGCACCGACCGAGAACGCCGCCACCGCCGTGCGGACGGTGATGCCGCGCTGCCGCTCGATGGCACCGGTGTCGGTCTGGGTGTCGCCGCCGTCGACGCTCCCCAGGCGGGCGATGGCACCGGTGTCGTAGAGCAGGCGCTCGGTGATGCTGGTCTTACCGGCGTCGACGTGAGCGAGGATGCCGATGTTCAGGGTGTGCGGGTCGGGCATGGGCGACGAAGTCCTCGAATACCACGAAGCGATGGGGACGCTGGGGTGTTCCGAGGAGTTCGCGCATCACGGGCTCCGGGTCGCCGGGAACGAGGACGGGGGCGATGTCACCACCGGCGACGAGAGGACGCAACCGAGTTCGGGCCGGAAGGCCGTCGGGCGATCAGTCACCGCGCTCCGCTGCGCAGACCACGCCCGGCCGAACGACGGGCCTGCACCGCCAGCTCGACGAAACGCGCCCGGTCGATCTCCGGCCGGAACCCGAGCACCTCGCGGGCCCGGGCGTTGCTCGTCACGTAGCTGGGCGCCGTCACCGGCAGCGTGACCTCGACGACGCCGAGGCCGGCGGCGGCGGCGAGCTCGCGGGCGAACCGGCCGAGGTCGGTCGACTCGTCGGGGCCGAGCCCGATCACCTCGTGGCCGCTCGTGCCGGCCTCGAGCGCCAGCACCACGCCGCGCGCCAGGTCGGAGGCGGCGAGGATGCCCATCCGGACCGGCTCGCCGTCCTCCCGGCGGGCCGCCAGGAGCACCGAGTCGTCATCCTCGTAGGGCGCGAGCTGCGCGACGACCGGGGCGTTGCCGTTCGCCCGCTCCCGCAGCAGGCGCCTGCTCGCGAAGAACCGCGGCCCGGAGAAGAACGAGTCCGGGTCGAGGATCTCGGCCGGGTGCTGGGTGTGGGAGAAGCGCAGGCACACCGTGCTCCAGCCGAACTTGCGCCCGGCGAACTCCACCAGGTCCTCTGCGAGCACCTTCGTGGCGCCGTACCAGGTGGTGGGCTGCCTCGGGTGCCGCTCGTCCAAGGGCTGGTAGGCGGGCGCGTTCTCGGGGTAGACCTCGCCGCTGCTGGCCAGCACGAACCGGCGCACGGCCGAGCCCTCCAGCGCGCGCAGCAGGCTCATGGTCGCGGTGACGTTCGCGGCGAAGAGCCGCTCCGCGTCGGCGTCGTCCCACGACATGAGCGCGCCGAGGTGGGCCACCGCCGACACGCCCGCCAGCCGCGGGTCCGATCTGGGCAGCTCACCCAGGTCGCCCACGATGTGGTCGACGCCCGCCAGGGGCTCTCGGGGCTCGACGAGGTCGAGACCGGTGACCTGGTGCCCGCGGGCGAGCAGCTGCTCGGCAACGGTGGCGCCGATCCGCCCTGACGTGCCGGTGACGGCGATGCGCATGTCAGCTCACACTTCCTGGAGGGGCTCGCGGTAGGTCTCCCGGCTGCGCAGCACCACCAGCCCGGTGACGAGCGCCGCGGCCATCACGTAGAAGGCCGGGGCGAAGCGGTCGCCGGTGGAGGCGATCAGCCAGGTCGCGAAGTACGGGGTGATGCCGCCGAACAGGGCGACCGACACGTTGTAGGCGATCGCCATGCTGCCGTAGCGGATGTTGGTGGGGAACAGCTCCGCCATCGCCGCGCTCATCGCCCCGTCGAAGGCGGCCATGAAGACGCCGAGCAGGATCATCGCGCCCGCCGCGGCCCAGAACGTCCCCTGGCTCATCAGCACGAGGGTGGGGTAGGTGAGCACGAGGAACCCGACGCAGCCGACCAGCATCACGGGCTTGCGCCCGATGCGGTCGCTGAGCAGCCCGAACACCGGCACGAGGATCGTGATCGCGAGCAGCCCCACGACCGTGACGGCGTAGCTGAGCTGCTGCGAGTACGCCAGGTCCTTCTGCAGGTAGGACGGCATGAACGTCTGCAGGATCCAGTGCCCGACGGCCTTGAGGACCACGAAGCCGACGCAGTACAGCAGGGCCCGCCACGACGTGCGCAGCGAGGTGCGCAGCGGTGCCGCCGCCACCTTCCCGCGCTCCTGGATCGCCCGGAACTCGGGCGTGTCCTCCAGCCGCTGCCGCAGGTAGAGCCCGGCCAGCCCCAGCGGCAGCGCCAGCATGAACAGCGCGCGCCAGCCCCACCCGTTCAGCGCGTCGGACCCGAAGGTGGAGGTGAACAGGAACACCAGGCCGGCCCCCACCACGAAGGACGCGAAGCCGAACACGTCGACGAAGCTGGAGACGAACCCGCGGCGATTCGACGGCGCGTACTCCGCCAGGAGCGTGGTGGCGCCCGAGCTCTCGCCGCCTGCCGCGAACCCCTGCACGAGCCGGACGATCACCAGCAGGAGCGGGGCCAGCAGCCCGACGGCGTCGAACGTCGGCAGCAGGCCCATCACGACGGTGGCGCCCGAGGTGATGATGATGACCAGCGCGAGGGTGTTCTTGCGACCGACGCGGTCGCCCATGGAGCCGAAGAACAGGCCGCCGAGCGGGCGCATCACGAAGCCGGCCCCGAACACGGCGAACGCCGACAACAGCGCGGCCTGGTCGTTGCCCTGCGCGAAGAACTTCAGCGCGATGACGCTGGCGAGGGTGCCGTAGAGCCCGAAGTCGAACCACTCCACGAAGTGGCCGGCACCGGCCGCGGCGATGACCTTGCGCATCCGACGGGCACGGGCGGCGTCGTCGATCGCGGTGCGTCGGGCCTGCTGTGCGCTGGGGGCCGCGCCGGCCATCGGGGTGTCGGTGCCCATGTCGCTTCCTTGCGTCTCGGGTGAGGTGTCGCGACTGTACCGGATGGCGAATAAGAATTACCAGTGAGCGGTAAGAACCTTTCGTTTACCGGTACCATCTTTTCATGCAGCACCGGAGCGAACACAGCGACGTCGTGGTCGTCGGAGGGGGGCTGGCCGGGGTCTGCGCCGCAGTCGCGGCCGCGCGGCTCGGCTCCACCGTCTCCCTCGTCACCAACCGGCCGGTGCTCGGGGGCAACTCCTCGAGCGAGATCCGGGTGTGGGTGGTGGGCGCCACCGCGCACGGCACCCAGCGGTTCGCCCGGGAGACGGGGATCATGGGCGAGCTGTTCCTCGAGAACCAGTACCGCAACCCCGAGGGCAACCCCTACTACTGGGACCAGACGGTCCTCGACCTCGTGCGCTCCGATCCGTGGATCTCGCTGCACCTCAACACCGATGTGCGCACCGTCGCCATGGGGCCCGGGCCCGGGTCCGACGGGCCGCGGATCGCATCGGTGACGGGCTGGACGATGGGCAGCGAGATCGAGTGGACCTTCGACGCGCCGGTCTTCGTCGACTGCACCGGCGACGGCCTGGTCGGGCACCTGGCCGGCGCCACGTCGCGGATCGGTCGGGAGGGCCGCGCCGAGTACGGCGAGCCGTGGGCCCCCGAGGAACCCGACAGCGAGCTGCTCGGCAGCTCGATCTTCTTCTACACCAAGGACACCGGGCGGCCGGAGCGGTTCGTGCCCCCGCTCGTCGCCAAGGACATCCGCACGACCCCGATCCCGCGCACCCGGATCCTGCGCACCGGGGACAACGGCTGCAACTACTGGTGGATCGAGTGGGGCGGCGAGCTCGACACCGTCACCGACAACGAGCGCATCCGCGACGAGCTGTGGAGCGTGGTGTTCGGGATCTGGGACTACATCAAGAACTCCGGGGAGTTCGACGCGGAGAACCTCACCCTCGAGTGGGTCGGCGCCATCCCCGGCAAGCGCGAGTACCGCCGCTTCCACGGCGACCACACCCTCGTCCAGCAGGACATCCTCGAGCAGCGCCGCTTCCCCGACGCCGTGGCCTTCGGCGGCTGGTCCATCGACCTGCATCCCGTCGAGGGCGTCTACGCGGAGACGGCCGGTGCGCGGCAGCGCTACAGCAACGGCACCTACGACATCCCGTACCGCTGCCTGTACTCCCGCGACGTCGGCAACCTGCTGTTCGCCGGCCGCAACATCTCCGCGTCGCACGTCGCATTCGGCTCCACCCGCGTGATGGCGACCTGCGCGACGCAGGGCCAGGCCGTCGGCACCGCCGCGTCGCTGGCCGCCCGGCTCGGCGTCTCCCCGCGCGCGGTGGGGCGCGACCACCTCGACCTGCTGCAGCGCACGCTGGCGCGCGAGGACGCCCCGCTCATCGGCGTGCGGGCGCCCGACCCCGACGACCTCGCGCCGCGCGCATCGGTGCGTGCCTCCAGCGCTCTCACCTCGGTGTCCACGCTCGCCCACCGCACCGCCGAGCGCTACCCGCTCGACCGGGACGTCGCCGTGCTCGTGCCCGTCGACCCGCGGCTCGACACCGTCACCCTCACGGTGGACGCCGTCGCGGCCACCACCCTCACCGTCGAGCTGTGGGGCACCGGTCGGCCGCAGAACGCCGTGCCGATCGACCTCATCGCGCGCCGGGAGGTCGAGGTGGTCGAGAAGGATGACCAGGACGTCGAGGTCCGGTTCGACTGGCGGCCCGCCGAGCCGTGCAACGCGGTCGTCGTCGTGCGGGCGGACGACGCGGTGCGGCTGCACCTCACCGACGAGCGGCCGTACGGGGTACTGGCGATGGCCGCCAAGCAGGCAGGCGACGCGGCGTTCGACGACCACATCCCCGACGAGGAGAGCCAGCCCGTCACCGACTGGAACGCCCGCGCGCTGCGCCGGCGCGGGTTCGCGCTGTCCCTCACGCCGGAGACGTGCGCCTACCGGCCCGAGCGCGTCGTCGACGGCCTGCAGCGGCCCTTCGGCGGCCCGCACCTGTGGTCGTCGGCGCCCATGGCCCGGGGCCCGGAATGGGTCGAGCTCACATGGGACGAGCCGGTGCGGATCGCCTCGGTGCGCGTGGTCTTCAACGACGACGTCGACGAGGACCTGGTCAACCTGCACCACCACCGCACACCGTTCCGCGTCATGCCCGAGCTGGTGGCCGACTACCGGATCGAGGCGCGGACCTGCGGGACGTGGGTGACCGCGGCCGACGTCGGCGACAACCGGCACCGGCACCGCATCCACGACATCGAGCCGCTGACCGCAGACGCCCTGCGGCTGGTGGTGACGCGAACGAACGGCTCGCCGTACGCGACGGTGTGCGCGATCAAGGCCTACGCCGAGCCCAGCACGCGTTCCCCGGCGCTGCCCTGGCGGTGACGCCGGGCCGATCCGCCATGATGGGACGCAGGCCGTACCAACGGGTACCAACGGGAGGTGCGAGTGCCCGCCGAAGTGCAGCAGGGGATGAGCCGCGCCGCGTCGGTGCTCGCCGCCCTCGGGGCCTCGACGTCCGGTCCGATGCGCGCGTCCGACCTCAGCCGCGCCACCGGCCTCGGCGCGTCCACCATGGCGCGGCTGCTCGGCACCCTCGAGGAACTGGGGTACGTCCGGAAGCTGCCCGACACGCAGGGCTACACGATCGGCCACGCGATCCTCGCGCTCGCGAGCGCCGGGTTGAACCAGAACCCGGTCCACCGCGAGGCCCGCGCCCCCGCGCAGGAGCTGGCCCAGCGGGTGGGCCTGAGCGTCAACGTCGCCGTTCCCGAGGGCACCAGCGTGATCTACCTGTGCCACTTCGAGGGGCACCTCGCTCCGAAGTCGCACACCATGATCGGGCTGACCCAGCCGATCCACGCGTCGGCGCTCGGGAAGGCGGTACTGCTCGGAACGTCGGAGGACGAGCGCCGTGAGCTGCTCGGTGAGGGCCCGTTCCCGCGCTACACCTCGCACACGATCACCACGCACGAGGCCCTGACCAGGGACCTCAAGACGGCCGCCGATCGCGGCACCTGCATCGAGGAGCAGGAGCTCGCGCTGGGCAGGCTCTGCGTCGCCGCCCCCATCCGCGAGGCAACGGGTGACGTCGTCGCGGCGATCTCGATCTCCGGCCGGCTCAGCGTGATGCGGACGCAGGGCATCGACGCACTGGGCGAGGACGTCATCGAGACCGCGGACCGCATCAGCGTCGGGCTCGGCATGATCTCGGCCGTGCCACCGAGGCCATGACGCGGGCAGACGTCGGGATCGAGGACCTCGAGGCGCTGCGCGTCCCGCTGACGGGCTTCTGCTACCGGATGCTCGGCTCCGCCGCCGACACCGACGACGCCGTGCAGGAGACGCTGGCCCGCGCGTACCGGCACCTCGCGAGCTTCGACCCGGCACGCGGGCGGCTCAGCACATGGGTGTACCGCATCGCAGGCAACGTGTGCATCGACATGCTCCGCGGGGCGCGGCGGCGGGCGCTGGCGGTCGACATGGGCCCGGCCGCCGAGAACGGCGACCTCGGCGCGCCGCTGCCCGCGTTCCGGTTCGTGGAGCCGATGCCGGACGCGCGGCTGTTCGGCGTGACCGATCCGGCCGAGCAGGTGGTCGGGCGCGAGACCGTCCGGCTGGCCTTCCTCGCCGCCCTCCAGCGGCTCTCGCCGCGCCAGCGGGCCGCACTCGTGCTCCGGGAGGTCCTCGCCTTCTCCGCGCAGGAGACGGCGGAGATCCTCGAGTCGACCCCTGCGTCGGTCAACAGCGCGGTGCAGCGCGCCCGGGCCACGCTCGCGGCCGACCCGCCCGAGCCCGCCGATGTCCTCGACCCCCACGACGCGCAGCAGCGGGAGCTGCTCGACCGCTACGTCGCGGCGTTCCAGGCGCACGACGTCGACGCGCTGGCGCGGCTGCTGCGGGAGGACGCCGCATCGTCGATGCCGCCGTTCGCGTGGTGGCTGTCCGGCGCGTCCCGGATCGCGGCGGCGATGGCGGCGAGCGACGCCTGCGCGGGCGACCGCCTGGTGCCGACCGCGATCAACGGGTCGCCCGGCTTCGGCCAGTACCGCCCCGGCCCGGATGGTGCGCTGCGCCCCTTCGCCCTGATCCTCCTGGAGCTGCGGGGCGGCCGGGTGGCCCACATCGTCACGTTCCTCGGGACCGCGGGCCGGTTCACCGAGTTCGGCCTTCCCGAGCGGCTGCCGCGATGAGTTCCCGGGCGGCCGGTCGTATGCATCTCCATGAGCACATCCGAGATCTTCGAAGAGACCTGCGCGGAGCGCGCCCGGCTGCTCGCGCTCCTGGAACGGCTCACCCCCGAGCAGTGGGGCAGCCCCAGCCTGTGCGCCGGATGGCGGGTGCGCGAGGTCGTCGCGCACATGACCATGCCGTTCCGGACGACCCCGCTGCGGCTCGTCGCGGGCCTGGCGCGGGCCCGCTTCTCCTTCGACCGCTACGCCGACCGCGCGGCCCGGGCGGACACGGCGAGGATGACCGACGACGAGCTGCTCGGCCAGCTACGGGACAACATCCGGCACGGCTGGCGGCCACCGGGCGGGGGTGAGGTCGGAGCACTGAGCCACGACGTGATCCACGGGCTCGACATCACCGAACCGCTCGGCCTGCCGGCGCCGCCCGCGGAACGGATCGCCGCCGTCCTGCGCGGCGCCGGGCCGCGCAACCTCGACTACTTCGGCGTGCGCCTGGACGGGACGCGGCTCGTGGCCACCGACGCCGACGTGTCCATCGGCGACGGGAGCCCGGTGCGGATGCCGGTGAAGGACGTCCTGCTCGTCGTGACCGGGCGGCGGGCGCTCACGGATCGGGGTCCTCGCCGAGCGTCCGCGTGACGGCGGCCTCGTAGGCGAGCAGGGTGTCGACCACCAGGCTGCGCTCCGCGGGCGTCAGCGGGCCGAGGGCCTCCCGCCACGCCCGTGCGCCGGGGGCGAGCCACCGGGTGACGGCCGGGCGGACGTCGTCGTCCAGATCGACGATCCGCCGCCGCCGGTCGCCGGGGTCGGCGCGGCGGCGCAGGACCCCCTTGCCGCTCAGTTCGCTGACGAGCAGGCTCACCGTGGTCGGTGCGACGCTGAGCCGCCTCGCCAGCTCGGACACGGTGAGCGGGCCGTCGAGGAGCAGCATCGACAGCAGCGACAGGTGCCGCGGCGTCAGCTCCAGCGACCGCAGGGCCGCAGGCGGGGGCAGCTTCTTGACCCGCCCGACCAGGCGCGGGAACACGAGCATGAGCTGGCGGACCGCGCCGTCGACAGCTTCTGGTGTGGACACGCCCTGCTCTCGTCAGTAGCTTGGAACTACCTTTGAAACCAAAGGTTTTTCTCGGTGCTCCGGAGGACGGTATGCCCCATCTGATCGTGTACGCCAGCGAACCGGACCTGGCAGGCCGGGAAGCGGACGTGATCTCGGCGCTCACCGACGCCGTCGTCGGCGTCTACGGCGAGTGGGCCCGCGAGATCGCCGTCGTGCAGCTCGTCGGAATCCCGGCGGGCCGGTGGGGCATCGGTGGCCGGCCCGCGGAAGCGCCTGCGCCCCGCGTCACGTTCGGCATCAAGGACGCGGCGTTCGCCCGCCCGGATGCGGGCGACATCGTGGCGGGCCTGGTCAACGGCGTCACCGAGGCACTGGTCGGGGTGTTCGGCGAGCGCGTCCGCGCCGGCACGACCGTGGAGCTGGTGGGAACACCCGCCGGACGCAGCGGCGTCGGCGGCGAGGTCGTGCTGACGTAGTCCGCGCCTCATCTCAGCCGGTCCTGCGCCAGGACTTCTCGAGGTGGGCGGAATCCGCGCGCCAGGCGGCGATCGACGCCAAGGATCCCTGGGCGGCACTGACCGACTTCTACCAGCAGGCCCTGGCCGGCTACGCGCACCACCGCGCGATGGTGGAGAACTTCGCCCTGACCTGGTCGGTGCCGACCTGGACGGCACCCGGCAACTCCGCCTCGTCATCGAGGAGATGCGCGCCCGCGCCCGCGCCGCCGGCCCGCCGCGCCCCGGCGTGACCACCGACGACCTGCTGCTCCTGCTGCTCTCGCTGGGCCACGCCGTCCAGATCACCGGCGAGTGCCGCCCGCGGGTGTGGAACAGGCTGCTGCGCATCTCCCTCGACGGCCTGCGCGCCGACCACTGCGGACCACGTCCCAACCAAGTGCCCGCCGGTGGCGGCACTTAGCCGTGGGCAAGGTCGGAGAAGCGGCTGTAGTGCAGCTGGTGGGCCACCGTGATGGTGCTCGTGGGGCCGTTGCGGTGCTTGGCGAGGATCAGGTCGGCCTCGCCCGCCCGCGGGTCGTCGCGCTCGAACGCATCCGGGCGGTGCAGCAGGATGACCATGTCGGCGTCCTGCTCGATCGAACCGGACTCGCGCAGGTCGGACAGCTGCGGGCGCTTGTCGGTGCGCTGCTCGGGACCCCGGTTCAGCTGGCTCATCGCCACCACCGGCACCTCGAGCTCCTTGGCCAGCAGCTTGATCTGCCGGGAGAACTCCGACACCTCCTGCTGCCGGGACTCGACCTTGCGCCCGGACGTCATCAGCTGCAGGTAGTCGAGGATGACCAGCTTCAGGTCGTGGCGCTGCTTGAGCCGGCGCGCCTTGGCCCGGATCTCCATCAGCGTGAGGTTGGGCGAGTCGTCGATGAACAGCGGCGCCTCGCTGATCTCGCTCATCCGCCGCGCCATGCGCGTCCAGTCGTCGTCGCTCATCCGGCCGGCGCGCATGTCGGCCAGCCGGATCCGCGCCTCCGCCGACAGCAGGCGCATGACGATCTCGGACTTGCTCATCTCCAGGGAGAACACGACGCTCGTGAGGCCGTGCTTGACCGAGCACGACCTGGCGAAGTCGAGTCCGAGCGTGGAGTTGTGCGTCGGCACCATCGAGTGCCCCGCCAGATAGAGGTGCTCGGCGTTGTCGACCTCGACGCACCGGACGGGCACGCTCGGCACGGGCCGCACGTCGACGATGTACCGCGGCGTTTCGCGGTGGTAGGCGGAAGCGGCGAAGCGCTCCTTGTGGAGCTTGCGCTTGCGATCGAGTCGGAAGATCTCGTCCTCGGTGCTGAAGTTGAGGATGTGGGCCGTGGACGACTCCTCGCTGCGCCCGCGCACCCGCTTCGTGGTGGTGGAGCAGCGGTAGCCGAGGCTCACGACGAGCTCGCGCACCCCGTCGAACAGCGTGCGGCTCGTGACGCAGAACTGGAGGTTGCCGGCGCTCGTGACGGTGCCGTCGGTGTCCATGAGCCCGGCGAGCAGCGCTCGCCGCTGCCGCTCCGAGGCTCGCAGGTACTCCTGCGGCACGTGCTTCGCCCCGAGCACGCCGAGGGTGCGCAGCTGGGCCTGGACCGTGCCGTGATCGGCATAGCAGGCGGCGCAGCGCGGGAGACCGGACGACGGGCCGCCGCAATCGGGGCACGCCGGAGCGGGCACCGGCTCCGCCACGAAGCGAGCGCGACCACCGCACGACCGACCACACGTGCGGACCTCGCTGGTGCGGGGAACGAAGGTGGAGCCACACACCACACACGGACGAGGCTGCGGGGCATCCGGGGCCGGAAGCCGGATGCCGGAGCGTCGGTGCGGTAGCGGTACGACGCGGTAACCCTCGTCCGCGACGTACTCCGCGATCTCCGGATCATCGGAGGTGAACGCTGCGGCTGCCGATGTGCCGCCACCCAGCCACACGCCGAGCGTGTACGGGCCGATCGGGAGATCACGTTCGGGCAGCTGCAGCGGAGCACAGGTGTCGATCGAGTGGTTCACGCGGCTGTCGGCGGTGGCGCACCGGAGCGTGGCGGCGATCTCGGCGGTGGTGCGCACGGCCGGCCGCACTCGTGGTGCGCCGCCACGCGCACGCGCCTCCTGCCTCGCGCGGCGCGCGGCGCGATCGGAGGTGAGCCACTGGTGCGAAGCATCCGCCACGATGACGGTGCCGTCCGAGAACTCGACCTCGAAGCACGGACGCCCGTGGAGTACCTCCGTGGCCGCCACGATCCTCGTCGGACGACCGTCGGCGTCGAGGAGCAGATCGCCGACGGCGGCCTCACCCATCGTGGTCCACCCGTCTGGGGTGGCCAGAGGAGTGTCGAGCGCCAGTGCCTTCCCGAGACCGGGTCGCGCCGCCACCACGATCATCTGGCCCGCGTGCAGCCCGTTGGTGACGGCGTCGAGGTCGGCGAAGCCGGTGGGCACCCCGAGCGCGACGCCGCCGCGGGACGCGATGGCGTCGATCTCGTCCATCGTGGGCTGCAGCAGCTCCTCGAGCGGGACGAAATCCTCGCTGGTGCTGCGTTCGGTGACCTCGTAGATGGCGGCCTGTGCGCGGTCGACGACGTCGTTGACCTCGGCCCCGTCGGCGCCGTGGTAGCCGAGCTGCACGATGCGGGTGCCGGCCTCGACGAGCCGGCGCAGGATCGCCTTCTCCGCGACGATCTCGGCGTAGTAGGCCGCGTTGGCGGCGGTGGGCACCGTGGCGATCAGCGTGTGCAGGTACGGCGCGCCGCCGAGCCGGATCAGCTCACCACGGCGCTGCAGCTCGGCGGACACGGTGACGGCGTCGGCGGGCTCGCCACGCCCGTACAGGTCGAGGATGCAGTCGTAGACCGTCTGGTGGGCGGGCCGGTAGAAATCGTCGGGGCGCAGGATCTCCACGACGTCGGCGATGGCGTCCTTGGACAGGAGCATGCCGCCGAGCACGGACTGCTCCGCGGTGAGGTCCTGCGGCGGCTGCCGGTCGAACGCGCTGTGTCCGTCGGCCCCTTCACCGGCTGGGCGGACCGAACGCGGCCTTCCCGCCGGTCGGTCGTCGGCCAGAGCCATACGCAGCGTCACCCCCTGCCGCCATTGTATCGAACAAAGGTTCGATCCGCTCGACGACATCCGGATGACGCCCCGGAGAACGGGAACTGTCGGCCGGGTCGAGACCTCGCACCCCGGAAGGGAGGTTAAGGGCCCACCCCGTACCGACCAAACCGGCCTGTGCGCGAGGCTGTGGACCGGCTGGGGACGGATGGGCGCCGACCCGGGCACATAGCGGGGCGACATGTGGAAGACGTGGGGACAACTCACCGCATGCTGGGATCTCGGCAGGTCAGAGCACTTCATCAGGGTGTGGACAACTTTCTCTCGCGACACGCCGTACGCGGCTCGCTCGGCGTGTCGCAACCCCCCTGCAGATGGCCCACTCGGCGCGTCCGATCGATCACTCGGCGACGCCTGCGTCACTTTCCGGCGCGCCACCTGGACGGGGCACATCTGATGGCGCGCCGCGGCGCCGGGAAAGTGAACGGGGCGGAACACAGCCGTCGGATCCCCGCGCCGGTTGTTCACTGCGAGTAACCGAAAGCGACGATGCCGGTTCCCGGCGCCACGGCGCCCGCCCGGCCCCGTCCGTCACACACCAACATCAGCCGCCACACACCAACTGCAGTTCGTGTGCCGGCACCACGGTTGGTGTGCGAGCGAGGCTCTGTGGGCAGGTCCGGTGGGAGAGCCGAGCGGTAGGGACAAAAGAGCGAGCCGTGTTCGCGCTCACGCGAACACGGCTCGCTCTTCGGTGCCGTTCGGCCGCCGGTCAGCTCGCGACGACGGTGACGTCCAGCTCGGTGGTGACCTCAGGGTGCAGGCGCACCGTGACCTTGTGGGTGCCGACGGTCTTGATCTGCCCCGAGACGTCGACGGCGCGCCGGTCGAGTGCCGGGCCGCCGGCCGCACGGACGGCCTCGACGATGTCAGCGGACGTGACCGAGCCGAACAGGCGGCCGGAGTCGCCCGCCGCCTTGGCCTTGACCGTGAGGTCGAGCGCGCCGAGCTGGCCTGCGACCTCCTTGGCGTGGCCGAGGTCGCGGATCTGGCGGGCCCGCTGGGCGCGCTGGATGGCGGCGACCTGCTTCTCGGCGCCCCGGGTGGCCACGATGGCCAGCTTGCGGGGCAGCAGCAGGTTGCGGCCGTAGCCGTCCTTGACCTCGACGATGTCGCCCGGCGCGCCCAGGTTGGGCACGTCGGCGGTGAGGATGAGCTTCATACCGGTACTCCTCCTCAGCGCGCGGTCGAGGTGTAGGGCAGCAGCGCGACCTCGCGGGAGTTCTTGACCGCGACCGCCACGTCACGCTGGTGCTGACGGCAGTTGCCGGTGACCCGGCGGGCCCGGATCTTGCCGCGGTCGGAGATGAACTTCCGCAGCAGGCCGGTGTCCTTGTAGTCGATCTCCTGGGCCTTGTCCTTGCAGAACGCGCACACCTTCTTCTTCGGCTTGCGCAGGACGGGCTTGGCCATGGGTGGTTCTCCTGGTTGTTGCTGGAGGCGTGGGTCAGAAGGGGGGCTCGTCGTCGGCGATGGGGCCGCTGCCGGCAGGCGGCGCGGATCCCCACGGGTCGTCGGCGGGTGCTCCGCCGGAGTACCCGCCACCACCACCGCCGCCGCCGCCGCCGCCGAAGCCTCCGCTTCCGCCGCCGCGGCTCACCTTGTTGACCTTGGCGGTGGCGTAGCGGAGCGACGGGCCGACCTCGTCGACCTCGAGCTCGACGACGGTGCGCTTCTCGCCCTCGCGGGTCTCGAACGACCGCTGCCGCAGGCGGCCCTGCACCATCACCCGCATGCCGCGGGTGAGCGACTCGGCGACGTTCTCCGCCGCCTGCCGCCACACGTTGCAGCGCAGGAACAGCGCGTCGCCGTCCTTCCACTCACCGGACTGGCGGTCGAAGGTGCGCGGCGTGGACGCCACCGTGAAGTTGGCGACGGCGGCCCCTGACGGGGTGAAGCGCAGCTCGGGGTCGGCGGTGAGGTTGCCGATCACCGTGATGACGGTCTCGCCGGCCATCGCGTCGGCCCTCAGCCCGCGGTGGCGGGCGCGGGCGCCCGCTTCGGCTCGGCGGCGACCTTCTTCGGCTCGCGCCGCAGCACCTTGGTGCGCAGCACGGACTCGTTGAGCCCCAGCTGGCGGTCGAGCTCGGCGACGGTGGCCGGCTCGCAGGTGACCTCGAGGACGGCGTAGATGCCCTCGGCGTGCTTCGCGATCTCGTAGGCGAGGCGGCGCTTGCCCCACACCTCGATCTTCTCGACGGTGCCCTTGTCGGCCCGCACGACGTTGAGGAACGTCTCGAGGGACGGCGTCACGGTGCGCTCGTCGAGGCTCGGGTCGAGGATGACCATCAGCTCGTAATGACGCATGAGAACCACTCACCTCCTATGGACTGGAACGGCCGCGGTCCTTCCGCGACAGGAGGTTCTCATCGGACCCCGACAACGATCGCCGCCATCGGCGGCGCGCACGGCGCTCGGTGAGCACCGGTCGGGGTGACGCATCGAGGCTACCAGCGCGAACACCGCGGCCCGCGGGCGGGACCGGCATCCGGTAATCGCACACGCACCCACGGCACCGCTGTCGGGCGTGGTCACTACTCTGGCCCGCATGCTCATCGGGGCACACGCGCGCGAGGACGACCCGCTCGTCTCGGCGGCGGAACGCGGCGCCGACATCGTGCAGCTGTTCCTCGCCGACCCGCAGAGCTGGAAGAAGCCGCCGAGCCACCCGCAGGCCGCCGAGCTCAGGGACAGCGACCTCACGGTCGTGGTCCACTCTCCGTACCCCGTCAACCTGGCGTCGCTGAACAACCGCATCCGCATCCCGTCGCGGAAGATCGTGGTGCAGCACGCGGAGCTCGCCGCCGAGCTCGGCGCGATCGGGCTCGTCGTGCACGGCGGGCACGTCACGCAGGGCGAGGACGCCACGAAGGGCTTCGAGAACTGGCGCAAGTTCATCGAGCGGCAGGTGGCGGAGGGCGGGTTCGCGGTCCCGATCCTCATCGAGAACACGGCGGGCGGGGAGAACGCGATGGCCCGCCGGTTCGAGGACCTGGCGCGCCTGTGGGACGCGGTCGGCGAGTTCGGGGTGGGCTTCTGCCTCGACACCTGCCACGCGTTCTCCGCGGGTGTCGACCTCACCGACGTCGTCGACCGCGTCAAGGCCATCACCGGCCGGATCGACCTCGTCCACCTCAACAACTCGCGCGACGAGTTCGGCTCGTCGCGCGACCGCCACGCCAACATCGCCGACGGCACGATCGACCCGGACGCGCTGGTCGCGGTGTGCGCCGCGGCGGGTGCCCCGGTCGTGGTCGAGACACCGGCCGACGGTCAGGCCGCCGACATCTCGTTCCTGCGTGAGCGGCTCGGAGCGTGACACCGGTGGCGATGGCGGCGGCCGGCAACGGGTCCGGCCCGTGACCGGCGCCGCCGTGGGCACCGCTCCGGGCGAGCAGGTCACGCCCGTCGTGCACCCGCTGGCCCGCACGAGCCGCCTTGTGCTGGCGGTGCTCGTGCTGCTCACCGGCGTCACGCTGCTGCTCGGCTACGCGAACAAGGCCCGCTGCACGGGGCCGGAGTTCGACGACAACGGCCGCAGCACGCCCGAGTACGGCGTCCGCATCGAGCGTGACGTCTGCTACTCCGACATCCAGCACCTGTGGATCGGCCGGGACATCGACCAGCACCGCTTCCCGTACGTCAGCGGGTCGATCACCCCGGACGGCCAGCTGCGCGGCGGGTCCGTCGAGTACCCGGTGCTCACCGGGCTGTTGATCTGGGCAGGCGCGCTGTACGCCCACACCGACGCCGGCTTCCTCCTCGGGTCCGCGCTGCTGATGGCACCGTTCGGGCTCGTCACGGGGTGGCTGCTGGGCCGGCTCGCGCGGTGGCGGGCACTGCTCTGGGCGCTGGGGCCGCCGCTGGTGCTCTACGCGTTCCACAACTGGGACCTCCCGGTCGTTGCCTGCGCCGTCGCCGCCGTGTTCGCGATGCACGGCTGGCGCACCGACCGCCCGCTCGCGCAGCGCGGCACCGTGGCGGCCGTGCTGCTCGGGCTGGGCTTCGCGTTCAAGCTCTACCCGGGCGCGTTCGTGCTGCCGCTCGCCCTGTACGTCCTCACGGGCTCGCGGCCCGGCCGCCTCGACTGGAGTGGTGCGGTCCGCGTGCCGCTCGCGGCCGCGGCCACCGTGGTGCTGGTGAACGTGCCGTTCATGCTCGCCGGCTACGAGGGGTGGCGGGCGTCGTTCACGTTCCAACAGCTGCGCAAGGTCGACTTCACCACCAACTCGATCTGGTTCTGGGGGTTCCGCCCGGAGTCGGATCCCGACGACGTCGCCTTCCAGTCCACGATGGACTGGCTGTCGCCGACCCTCGTGCTGCTGTCGTTCGCGGTGGCCGTCGCCGTGGGCTGGTGGCGATACCGCCGCGAGGGCACCTTCCCGTGGGTCGGCGTGAGCGCGGCGATGCTGTGCGGGTTCCTGCTGCTGCACAAGGTCCACTCGCCGCAGTACACGCTGTGGCTCCTGCCGTTCTTCGTGCTGGTGCAGGTGCCGTGGTCGCTGGTGGTCGCCTACCTGCTCGCCGACCTCTCGATGGGCATCGGGATCTTCCGCTGGTACTACCAGCTCCACAACGACATCCCCTCGGGCATCTACGACGGCTTCGCCGCCCAGGCCGTCACCATCGGCGTGTGGGGTCGGGCGGCGCTGCTGGTGGCGCTGTTCGTCGTGTTCCTCCGGGCCCCCGACCGCCTGGCTGCCGCACCACCCCCGCGCCGCACCCCCCTGGCGGAGTCGGTGTCGTAACCCGGTGGCCGGGCCTCGGGAACGGCACCAGGCATCCACAGTGCGGTCTCGGGCAGGGCCTGGAGGCCACTCGATCGTCGGCACTCCCTTGTCCGGGCGGCGTTTCGCCGCCGGATTGTCAGACCCCAGCGGTACGGTGCAGAACCACAACATCTAGTAGCGATTCGGCATGAATCGCCTACATGTGGCATCGGAAAGGACACCGGCCCGTTCATGGCGCTTCCCGCACGCACCAGCGACACCGCCCCCTCGGCCCGGCAGCGGTTGCCCCGCTCCCGGCAGGGCACGACCACCTCCTTCGAGGTGGCGGGCACCAAGTTCTTCGTCATCGCGAACGCCGACGAGGCCGGGGCGCTGGGGGAGGTCTTCGCCAAGTTCGGCAAGGAGGGCTCCACCACGGCAGGGCTGATGGAGCTGCTCTCGATCGCCATCTCGCTCGGCCTGCAGCACGGCGTACCGCTGGAGACGTTCGTGGCGAAGTTCAGGGGCCAGCGCTTCGAGCCGATGGGCATGACCGACGACCCCGACATCCCGATCGCCACCTCGGTGGGCGACTACCTCGCCCGCCGCCTGGCCCACGACTGGCTGGACGCCGGCTCCCGCAAGGAGCTCGACCTGCTCACGCCCGCCGAGGAGGCCGAGCTGCCCGTCGACGCCTACGCCCCCACCCCGTTGCGACGGCCGGTGCGGGCATAGCTACCTCCAGGCGAACACCGGCTGCTCGAAGTGCGCCACCCTGGTCGCGCGGCCCTGCAGCACCACCTCGCGGAACTGGTGGAGCACGGCGGCCGTGGGTGCGTGCACGAGCCTGCCGAGGATGGGCAGCTGGATCACGGGCGCGTCCGACTCGGCGATCGTGACGAACCGCGGCTCCACGTCGATCACGTCCAGCGTCACGCGGTGCACCTCGGACACCTCCACCGGGTTGGGGTGCAGCACCGGTTCCGTGCCCGCCCACAGCACCACGGGCGTGATCAGGTACCCGGACCGCGTCGCGTAGTCGTCGAGGCGGCCGAGCTCGGCGTCGGCGTCCAGCACGAGCCCGAGCTCCTCGGCGAGCTCGCGGCGGGCCGCGGCGCCCGCGGACTCGCCGGGGTCCGTGCGCCCGCCCGGCAGCGCCCACTGGCCGGCGTGCCCGCGCAGCGTGGCCGCGCGCCGCGTGAGCAGGAACGCCGCGCCGTCCGCCACGAGGGTGATGCCGACGGCCGCCGGTTTGAGGTCCGGCCGGTCGAGCGGCGTGCGGGCGAAGCGGTGCAGCGCGGCTTCGGCGTGATCGCGGGAGATCGGCACACCGGCAGCGTGCCAGTGGTTCGGAGTGTGCTGAAGAGCCCAGCGGCGTCCAGGTGGCCACATCGCAGGGTGGAACGGTCGGTGCCTCGGTCGCCGACGTGGCTTCGTAGCGAGTGGTCGGAGGTGCCGGGGCGGGCGGCACCCGGCGATGATCCGCGGTTTCGGTTGTGGGTGCTGGTGCCGGAGGATGTCGCCGACTCGCGATCGGCCAGGTGTTCGGCGTCCCGGGCTGGTGGCGGCTGATCGACCTCCAGTCAGAGGAGCTGCGGTGGGCGCGCCGTTCCCGGCCGGTCGCGGCGTGCCTCCCGCGCCTCGCCCTGGCCGTTCGGGGGTGGCCGGGTTGGGTTCAGTACCGGGCCCTGAGGGTTGCGTGGCGGCCGTCCCCGGCGCGGGGGCACGCCAGTCCTCGACGAGCGTGCACGGCCTCGAGATCGACCTCATACGTCTCAGCGCAAGATCGAACTCCCATGAGGTCTACCTCGTCCCGGACAAGTGGCCGGGCGGGATTCTCGATGGCATGCGGCTCCGGGCGGAGCTGGTGGAGGGTGGCCTCGGGAGGGCATGTGATCCCGGGGAAGGGCCGGCGGGCGGATCGGGACCACCGGGTAGTGGGCGTCGCGCAGTTGGTCGGGGCCCTTCAGCGCCCTCCTGAGCTCGCCGCGCTGACGGCGGGGCGAGGACCGCCGGTCGCGGCGGGCCAGTCCGGGTCCGCGTCGACGTCGCCCGTCCACGTGCCGGCCGATGTGCGGACGGGGTCGGTCTCCGGGTGCAGCACCGACCGCACCACCAGCACGCACAGCAGCGCCACGACGGCATCGCGGAGGACGACCGCGCCGAGGAACCAGTCCGGTGGCAGGCCCTTGTTCGCCGGGGTCAGGTAGTAGTACATGCGCGGCGCCCACACCAGGGCGTCCACCGCCATCCACGCCAGCAGCAGCCGCCAATGCGGCAGCGCGAGCACGGCCAGCGGCACCAGCCACAGCGAGTACTGCGGGCTCCACACCTTGTTGACCAGCAGGAACGACGCGACGACCAGGAAGGCCAGCGAGGCCAGCCGCGGTGGCTGCTCCGCACGCAGAGCGAGCAGGCAGATCGCGGCGCAGCAGAGCACGAAGAGCGCGGCCGACACGGCGTTGAGCACGGTGGGGGACTCCCCGTCGGCGAACTTGCCGTCGAATCCGGACCAGCCGGTGAAGTACTGCACGACGAAGTAGAGGGAGTCGGGGTCGGCCGGGCGGGTGCGGTTGAGCCGGAAGAACTCCGACCAGCCCGTGGGGTACAGCAGCGCAACGGGCGCGTTGACGAGCACGAACGCCCCGATCGCCGCGCCGATCGTGCGCAGGCCCGTGCCGATCCGGCGCCTGCGCCACGCGACGAGCAGCACCGGCAGGAGCAGCATCAGCGGGTAGAACTTGAAGGCGCCGCCGATCCCGATCAGGACACCGGCGAGCAGCGGTCTGCGCCGGGCGAGCGCCAGCATCCCCCCGGTGGCGCAGGCGACGGCGAGCGCGTCGAAGTTGGTGAACAGGTGCACCGCCACCAGCGGCGACAGCGCGACCAGCGCAGCGTCCCACGGACGGCTCGGCCGCAGCGTGCGCACCGCCCACACGGCCACGAGCCAGGCCAGCGCGAGCCACGCGGCGCTGATGTCGAAGTACACGACGACGGGGAGCGCCGACGGCAGGGCCGGGACCACGGCGGCGGCCCAGATCCAGGCATCGGCGAGCCGCGCGTTGGCGTACTGGAAGAACCCGGTGAGCACCGGGTACTCCATGTACCGCACCTGCTCGTGGTCGGTGCCCTCGCCCTCGATCCACGGATCGCGGTAGGGCACCGCACCGCGGTCGAGCCCTTCGATGCCCCACAGGGGGACCGCGTCGGAATAACACATCGCGACGTACTGGTGGTTGTTGCGCCAGTCGAGCGCGACGGTGCCGTCGTCGGTGGTGTACTGCTGCAGGCACGGGGCTTTGCCCAGCCAGCCCGCAGCCAGCACGACCACCGCGAGCAGCAGGATCACGCGCAACGGCGTCCAGAACCGGCTCCGGCCCACCAGGGCGTGCCGCCCGAGCGGCCCGCCGACCATCCGGCTGGCGGCCGTGGCGAGCGGCTCCGTCCACGTGGGGACGACACGCGCGGGCGGGACGTCCGGATCCCGTACCCGCGAACTCACCTGACGGGACCGTTGCCGGCCGAGCTGTCGTCGATCACCGAGGGGTCGGACTGGCCGCGGCTCGACGACCCCGTGCCGGCCGACCCGCCGCGGTTCGTGTCCGACGTGGGCCGGTCGCTGCTCCCGCCGCTGCCGTTGCCGTTGCCGTTGCCGTTGTCGTCGTCGCTGAAGTTGTTCGACCGGGAGTCGCGGTCGCTCGACGAGCCGCTGTCGTCGTCGGACGACCTGCTCGAGTCGTCGTCGCGGTTCTCGTCGCTGTCCGAGTCGTCGTCGTCATCCTCGTCGTCCGGCGAGGACGTCTCCGATGTGGAGAGCGAGTCGTTCCCGGGCGGCGAGCCGATCGGCACGAACGTGGAGAACTGCGCCGGAGGGTCGTCCTCGGTGGCCGCCTTCATGAACGCGTGCCACATCTCGCCGGGCAGCCCGCTGCCGAAGATCGGGCGTCTCTGGGCGTTGCGGATCGGGTCGCTCTTGTCCGAGCCCACCCAGACGGCCGTCGCCTTGTTCGGGGTGAACCCGACGAACCACGCGTCGCGGTTGTCGGTGGAGCTGCCCTCGAGCTGCGCGGTGCCCGTCTTCGCCGCGACCTGCTGGCCGGGCAGGGCGAAACCCTTGTGGGGGGCGACCTCGAGCATCGCCTCTATGACGTTGCGCGCCACCTGCTGCGGCATGACCTGCCGGCCGGACGACTCCTCGTGCTCGTAGAGGACCTCGCCGTCGGCCGCCTCGACCCGCGACACGATGTAGGGCTCGTGGTAGACGCCTTCGGCGGCGAACGTGGCGTAGGCGGAGGCCATGTCGACCGGGTGGACCTCCTTGTCGCCGAGCGCGATACCACCGCTCGGGTTGGGGAGGAGGTCGTCCGGGATGCCGGCCTGGTGGGCCGCCTTGGCGACGTTGTCCGGGCCGACCTCGATGCCCAGCTCGTAGAACCAGGTGTTGATCGACTCGGTCATCGCGTAGGTGGCACCGCACTGGGCGCAGCTCACGCCTTCGACGTTGCGCACGACGCCGGAGCGACCGGGGAACGAGCGCGGCCCCGTGCCGTCGAGCTGCGTGCCGAGCCCGAAACCGGGGATGTCCTGCAGCGCCGCGGCCAGCACGAAGGGCTTGAACGACGACCCGGGCTGGCGGAAGGCCTCACCCGCGTAGTCGATGCCCAGCCCGTTGGTGCCGCCGTAGTAGCTGAGGATCGCACCGGTCTTGGGGTCGATGGAGACCAGCCCGGTGCGCAGGTTGTCGGGCTGCCGGTTCATCTGCTTCTTCACGACGTCCACGGCCTCGGCCTGCAGCGGCTGTTGGACCGTGGTGGTGACGGTGACGCCCCGCGTCGCGATCACGTCCTGGGTGATCCCCTTGGCCTCGAGCTCACCGAGGGCGCGCTCGTAGATGTGGTACCGGTCATCGCCGGGGATGCCGCCCTCGGCCTTCTCCTCCTGCACCTGCGGGAGCACGGGGAACGTCTGTGCGTCGCGTTCGGACTTGTCCAGCCAGCCTTGCGAGACCATGCCGTCGAGCACGAAGTTCCACCGCTCCTGGGAACGGTCGGGGTTCTTCGCGGGGTCCCAGCGCGACGGGGACTGGATGATGCCGGCGAGCATGGCCCCCTCCGACACCGTCAGGTCTCCGACGTCCTTGTTGAAGTACGCCTTGGCGGCCGCCTGGATGCCGGACGCCCCCCGGCCCCAGTAGATGGTGTTGAGGTAGTTCTCGAGGATCTCGTCCTTCGTCTTCTCCTTGGAGATCTTGACGGCGAGGACGACCTCCTTGTACTTGCGCCAGAGGGAGACGTCGTCGTCCCCCGTGGAGACCTTGATGTACTGCTGGGTGATGGTGGAACCACCGCCGACGCCGCCGGTGAGCTGCTCGTAGACGGCGCGGCCGATGCCCATGAAGTCGAAGCCGGGGTTGGAGTAGAAGGAGCGGTCCTCCGCCGCGAGCACCGCGTCGCGCACGTGCTTCGGGACCTTGTCGAGCGTGACGGCCACCCGGTTCTCGCCCTCGGGGCGCACGGTGGCGAGCTCCTCGCCGTCGGCGAACTTGAACGTGGCCACCTGGGAGAGCGCGACGTCCTGCGACGACGGCACCGGGAACATGAACCAGCCGATGACGAACGCCACGAACGGACCGATCAGCAGCAGTCCGAGCACGACGTAGGAGATGCGGCGCACCCGGCGCCACGGCGAGGCCTTCTGCTTGCGGCCCCGCCCGGCCGCTCCGGGACGGCGCGTTCGCCCTGCGGCCGCGGTGGGCGGTCCATGGCCGCTGACGATGGCGGTGGCGTCGTCGTCCTCGTGGGTGAGCAGGGGCACCGCGGAGCTCGACAGCGGCCGGCTCCTGCCCGCCGGGACCGGCGGGACCGGCGGGCCGTCGCCCTGGTAGCGCTGCGGCGGAACGCGGGATCCGGGGGGTGGCCCCTGCCTGCGCTGCGGGCCGCGCGGCGCGCCGGGCCCGCCCGGCCGGGGTGGCTGGGCGCCGTACGGGTTCCGCGGACGGCCTCGCGGCGCGTCGAACCGGGGGTCGCGCTGATCACTCACCGCTGCTCCGGGGGGTTCGGGGGAAGGGTTGCGGTCACTCGGCGGCGGTCCTGCGTCGATCGGACCCGCGGCTGTGGGGAGCGTCGCCCGTGCCCATCACATAGGACAGGACGAGGTGGTTCCAGCTGCAGGTTCGGCAGACCTCCACCACGTAGACGGAGAAGTCGCCGTGGACGTTCGCCAGCTGCTCGATCTCCTCGGGCTTGCGGGCTGATCCGGCGGCGTGCTTGAGCTCGTCGCCGAAGATCCACGAGACCTGGGTGAGGCGCTCCTTGCGGCAGACGGGGCACGTGCGGTCGGTGGCCTCACCGTGGAAGCGTGCTGCTCGGAGGAGGTACGGGCTCGCGTCGCAGACCTCGGCGACACCGACCCGACCGGAGTGGACCTCGGCGAGCAGCGCGCGCCGCTGCAACGCGTAGTCGACCACCTGCCGCTGGGTGCGCACGCGGTCAGGGTACGCGGACCGTTCCCGCCGACGCGCGAGAACGCCTCCGGCCGGTCCGATCGATCGATCGACGGTCGCCGGGGCGCGGGCCCGGGACTGCACGCAGATGTATCGCCTCGATATAGTGGGTCGCGCTATCGGGGCGGGCTATCGGTTCCCGGCAACGGAGGTGAGGTCGTCGTGCTCGAGCTGGCGATCCTCGGCCTTCTCCAGGAGGCCCCGGTCCACGGCTACGAGCTGCGCAAGCAGCTCGGTCTGCGCCTGGGTGGGTTCCGGCTGTTCTCCTACGGGTCGCTGTACCCCGCTCTGCGTCGCCTCACCCGCGCCGGCCTGATCGCCGAGGACCCCGAGCAGCACCCGCCGGAAGCAGGCGCGTGGCAGCGGCGCAGCCGGCGTGTGTACCGCATCACGGCCGAGGGCAAGGAGCGCCTCGCCGAGCTGCTGTCCGAGTCCGGGCCGCACGCGTGGGACGACGAGGGCTTCGGCGTCCACCTCGCGTTCTTCTCCCGCACGCCCGCGGAGACGCGCATGCGGATCCTCGAGGGCCGCAGGCGGGCCGTCGAGGAGCGCCGCGAAGGCCTGCGTGCCGCTCTCGGCCGGGCCAGGGAGCAGATCGACAACTACACCCAGCAGCTCCACCAGCTCGGCCTCGACTCGTGCGAGCGGGAAGTGCGCTGGCTCAACGAGTTGATCGCCACCGAGCGCGCCGCGCAGGACGACGCCCGGGAGCCGGCACCGCCGCCCCGGACAGAGCACGAAGACGAGAGAAGGAGCCGCAATGAGTGAGGTCCGTGTCGCCGTCGTCGGCGTGGGTAACTGCGCGGCGTCGCTGGTGCAGGGCGTGCACTACTACGCCGGCGCCGATCCGGCCACGCGCGTCCCCGGCCTGATGCACGTCGACTTCGGTGGTTACCACGTGCGTGACGTCACCTTCGTCGCCGCGTTCGACGTCGACGCCAAGAAGGTGGGGCGCGACCTCTCCGAGGCGATCTCCGCCAGCGAGAACAACACCATCAAGATCTGCGACGTGCCGCCGCTCGGCGTCCCGGTGCAGCGCGGCCACACGCTGGACGGGCTCGGCCGGTTCTACCGCGAGACGATCGACGAGTCCGACGACGAGCCGGTCGACGTCGCGCAGGTGCTGCGCGACACCCGCGCCGACGTGCTCGTGTCCTACCTCCCGGTCGGCAGTGAGGCGGCCGACCGCTTCTACGCGCAGGCGGCCATCGACGCGGGGGTGGCGTTCGTCAACGCGCTCCCGGTGTTCATCGCCTCCGACCCGGAGTGGGCGGAGAGGTTCCGCGTGGCGGGCGTGCCGATCATCGGCGACGACATCAAGAGCCAGGTCGGCGCCACCATCACCCACCGCGTGCTGGCCCGGCTGTTCGAGGACCGCGGCGTGCAGCTCGACCGCACGATGCAGCTCAACGTGGGCGGCAACATGGACTTCCTGAACATGAAGGAGCTCGAGCGGCTGGAGTCGAAGAAGGTCTCCAAGACCCAATCGGTCACCTCGCAGGTCGACCGCGACCTCGGCAAGGACAACGTCCACATCGGGCCGTCGGACTACGTCGCGTGGCTGGACGACCGCAAGTGGGCCTACGTCCGGCTGGAGGGCAGGGCCTTCGGCGACGTGCCGCTGAACCTCGAGTACAAGCTCGAGGTCTGGGACTCGCCCAACTCGGCGGGGATCATCATCGACGCGGTGCGGGCGGCCAAGCTCGCGAAGGACCGGGGCATCGGGGGGCCGATCCTCTCCGCGGCGAGCTACTTCATGAAGTCCCCGCCCGAGCAGTACAGCGACGACGTCGCACGCGAGGCGGTGGAGGAGTTCATCCGCGGCGAACGGGAGCGCTGACCCCGGCTCCCGCACCCGTCGGACGCATCAGACCCCGGCCGTGGCTCGACCGCCACGATCGGGGTCTGATTCGTTTGCAGACTGCCAACCTTTTCAAAAATAGTGTAGCCGTTCCGTTCTGGAAACAACTTCACTCGTCTGTTTCAATCACGAACGCATCACGAGACATCTGGTGTCGCAGATCACTCCACCGAGGAGATTGAGCGGCCCAGAAGCAGTACGAGGCACCGGAACATGCCCTATTCGGCGTAGCCGGTGGTGAGCGGCCTCACCGGCTCGTGGTTGGCCAATCGAGACATCAGTCATGGCAGCTATCGAAATCCGTTCGTAATCTGCCGGGCGGCTCCGCGTCACCGCCGCCCAACCGGGGCGGCGGGCGCAGGGCCACCGTCGGACAGGCGGGATGTGGCAGGGCCCGGTGCGAGAACGGGCCGTGCGGAACGCATTCCGCCGGGCCCGCGGGGCTCCCCCCCGCCCGCGGGACCGGTCCGCCGGTGCTACCCCGAGGACACCCCGTGCCCAAGCACCTCCCCGCACTCGCGGCCCGCGCCGCCGTCGTGACCACCACCGCCGCCCTCGCCACGGTCGTCGCGGTCCTGCCCGCCACCGCGGAGGCCGCCCCGGCCGCCCCCGTCGCGGTGGATGTCACGCCGGTCGTCAAGAGCTCCCCGGCGCTCGCCGAGCCCGCACTCGCCGCGTCCGCGGCCGCGGCCACCCGGGCCGCGGCGCTGGACCACGCCATGAGCAAGATCGGCTCGCCGTACCGGTACGGGGCGAGCGGGCCGAACGCCTTCGACTGCTCCGGGCTGGTCTCGTGGGCGTACAAGAAGGTGGGCAAGGCGCTGCCGCGCACCAGCCGGGCGATGTCGAACGTCGGCACGCCGGTCTCCCGCGCCGACCTGCAGCCCGGCGACCTCGTGTTCTTCTACAAGCCGGTCAGCCACGTCGGGATCTACATCGGCAACGGCAAGATCGTGCACGCCAGCACCCGCAAGAGCCCGGTCAAGATCTCCGACATGAGCCGGATGAAGTTCAACTCCGCCCGCCGCGTCTGAGGCCAGGAGTGTGCTGATGGATCCCGGCCATCAGCACACTCCCCGGTTCGGCGCATCTCCTCGAGGTCGACGCCGGCGGCCTCGAGGAGCTTCCACCGCGTGTGGTCGGCGTACTGCAGGTATGCGGCGGTGGTGACGTGGCCCTGGGTGTCCAGCTCGTAGGAGCGCACCTCCAGCCGCACCTGGAACGGCTCGCTCACGGCCGGGTCCCGGCGGTGTGCGCGAGGAACATGTCGATCACGTCGTCGAGGTGGCGGAGGAACCGGTCGCCGGCCGGGTCGACGGTGATCTGCTGGTCGACCAGCCCTTTCACCACGGCGGTGAGGACGTCCACGGCCTCATGGCCGGTGACGCCGGCCGCGGCCAGGGCGGCGCGCCAGGCGCCGAACGCACGCCGCGCCAACGCGGCGGACTCCGCCGATGGCGTGAATCCCGGCAGCGTGCGCTGCGCGATGAGCTGGTAGCGCGGCGGGCTCGCGACGCAGAAGTCCGCGAAGAGACGGGCGGCACGCTCGACGTCGAGGGGCTCCTCGGCCGCGAGACGCTCGAGGAACTGCCGGTGTCCCTGCGCGTACATCCGGTCGTACAGGGCGTTCTTGCTCGGGACGTACCAGGCCAGCGACTGGGGCCGCATCGCCAGCCGGGACGCCAGCTCCCGCAGCGAGATCGCGGCGAGCCCCTCCTCCGCCGCCAGCTGCCAGGCCGTGGCGAGGACCTCCTCCATGGCAGCGCGCCGGCGACGCGCAACCCTGCCTTCGACAGGGGTATCTGTCATGAGCAGGGAAGCTGGCCGATCCCGCCGGCGTCCGCCACGTCCACCGATGGGCCAACGCCCGGATCGACCGGCGGATCGATGCCGGTCGGCACCTCCCGCTCGTACCATCGATGACGTGAGCTCCGAGGCCGACCGCAGCCACATGCGCATCTCCGACGCCGACCGGGCTGCCACGGCCGAACGGCTGCGGATCGCGGTCGACGAGGGCCGCCTCGACCTCACCGAGTACGACGGCCGCCTGCGTTCGGCGTACGCCGCCACCACCTACGGCGAGCTCGAGCCCATCACCGCCGACCTGCCGGCCGTCACCGTGCCCGCCAGGAAGGAGCCCGCCGGGGCCGTCGAACGCCGCAAGTGGCTGCACGAGTGGCGCGAGTGGCTGGGCGGCGCGGTCATCATGATCGCAATCTGGGGCACGACGTCACTGGTGTCCGGCTCCCTGCACCCGTTCTGGCCCGCCATCCCGCTCGGGATCTGGGCGGCGGTGCTCGTCGCGGGCGCACTCGGCAAGAAGGGGAAGGACGCCTGACGCGCTGCGCAGCGCTCAGACCACCACGTTGACCAGCCGGCCCGGCACCACGATCACCTTGCGCGGCGCCCCGCCGGCCAGCGCGGCGACGACCTTCTCGTCGGCCAGCGCGGCACCCTCCACCTGCTCACGGGAGGCCTCGGCCGGCACGGTGACGCGCGAGCGCACCTTGCCGTTGATCTGGATCGGGTACTCGACCGTGTCGGCCACCAGGTACCGCTCGTCGGCCACCGGGAACGGGCCGTAGGCCAGCGAGCCCTCGTGACCCAGCAGCGACCACAGCTCCTCGGCCACGTGCGGCGTCAGCGGCGCCATCATCTGCACCAGCGGCTCCGCGACGGAGCGGGGCACGCCGGCCGCGCCGTAGACCTTGGTCAGGTGGTTGTTCAGCTCGATCAGCTTGGCGGCCGCTGTGTTGTAGCGCAGGCCCACGTAGTCGCTGTGCACCCCGGCGATCGCGCGGTGCAGCACCCGCAGCGTCTCGGTGTCGGGCTCGGCGTCGGTGACCCGGATCGCGCCGGTCTGCTCGTCCACCAGGTTGCGCCAGACGCGCTGCAGGAACCGCTGCGATCCGATCACGTCGCGGGTGGACCAAGGCCGGGAGACCTCCAGCGGGCCCGTCGACATCTCGTACAGGCGGAAGGTGTCGGCGCCGTAGCGCTCGCACATCTCGTCGGGCGTCACCACGTTCTTCAGCGACTTGCCCATCTTCCCGTACTCCCGGCGCACGGGCTGGCCGTTCCACGTGAAACGCCCGTCCTCGTCCTCGTCCACTTCCTCGGCCGGGACGTAGGTGCCGCGGGCGTCGGTGTAGGCGTAGGCCTGGATGTAGCCCTGGTTGACCAGCCTGCGGAACGGCTCCTCCGAGCTCAGGTGGCCCAGGTCGTACAGGACCTTGTGCCAGAACCGCGCGTACAGCAGGTGCAGCACGGCGTGCTCGACGCCGCCGACGTACAGGTCGACGCCACCCGGGTCGTTCGGCCGCGACGGATCCTTGCCCATCCAGTACGCCTCGACATCGGCGTCGACGAACCGCTCGTGGTTCTCGGGGTCCAGGTACCGGATCGGGTACCAGCACGAGCCGGCCCACTGGGGCATCGTGTTGGTCTCGCGGCGGTAGTGCCGCACACCGTCACCCAGGTCCAGGTCGACCTCCACCCACTCGGTGGCGCGCGACAGCGGCGGCTCCGGCTCGGTGTCGGCGTCGTCCGGGTCGTAGGTCTTGGGGGAGTAGTCGTCGACGTCGGGCAGCTCGACGGGCAGCTGGTCGGCGGGCAGCGCCACCGGCCCGTCCTCGTCCCACACGATCGGGAACGGCTCGCCCCAGTACCGCTGGCGGGAGAACAGCCAGTCCCGCAGCTTGTACTGCACCACGGCCTCGCCCGCGCCGCGCGCGGCCAGCCACTCGGTGATGGCCTGCTTCGCCTCGGCCACACCCATGCCGTTCAGGCTGATCTCGGCGTTCGCCGAGTTGATCGCCGGACCGGCGCCGGTGTACGCCTCGCCGTCGAAGCCGTCGTCCGGCTGCACCGTGCGGACGATCGGCAGCCCGAAGGCCTCTGCGAAGTCCCAGTCGCGCTGGTCCTGCCCGGGCACGGCCATGATCGCCCCGGTGCCGTACCCCATCAGCACGTAGTCGGCGACGAACACGGGGATCCGCTCGCCGTTGACCGGGTTGGTGGCGTAGGCGCCGGTGAAGACGCCGGTCTTCACCTTGTTCTCCTGGCGGTCCAGCTCGGACTTCCGCTCCGCAGCGGCCCGGTACGCCGAAACGGCCTCGCGGGGATCGGCCGCACCGCCTGTCCAGCGGATGTCGACGCCGTCCGGCCAGCGCTGCGGGACGATCGCGTCGACCAGCGGGTGCTCCGGCGCCAGGACCATGTAGGTGGCGCCGAACAGCGTGTCCGGACGCGTGGTGAAGACCTCGATCTCGGAGCCGTCGATCGGGAAGCGGACCTGCGCGCCCGCGGAGCGGCCGATCCAGTTCCGCTGCATCGTCTTGATCGAGTCGGGCCAGTCCAGCCGGTCCAGGTCGTCGATCAGGCGGTCGGCATATGCCGTGATCCGCATCATCCACTGCCGCAGGTTGCGCCGGAACACGGGGAAGTTGCCCCGCTCGCTGCGCCCGTCCGGGGTGACCTCCTCGTTGGCCAGCACCGTGCCCAGGCCGGGGCACCAGTTCACCGGCGCCTCCGAGATGTAGGCCAGCCGGTAGCCGTCGATCACGGTGCGCTGCTCGGCCCGCGTCAGCTCACCCCACCCGCGCCCGTCCGGTGTGCGCCGCACACCCTGCGCGAACTCCGCCTCCAGCTCGGCGATCGGGCGCGCCTTCTGCTGTTGGGTGTCGTACCAGCTGTTGAAGATCTGCAGGAAGATCCACTGCGTCCAGCGGTAGAACTCGACGTCGGTGGTGGCCACCGAGCGGCGCTCGTCGTGGGCCAGGCCCAGCTGGCGCAGCTGCGCCTTGTAACGCTGGATGTTCTCCTCGGTGGTCTTGCGCGGGTGCGTGCCCGTCTGCACCGCGTACTGCTCGGCGGGCAGGCCGAACGCGTCGAAGCCCATCGTGTGCAGCACGGTGCGGCCGTTCATCCGCAGGTAGCGGCCCAGCACGTCGGTGCCGATGAAGCCCAGCGGGTGGCCGACGTGCAGGCCGGACCCCGACGGGTACGGGAACATGTCCAGCAGGTAGACCTTCTCGCGGCCGGTGGTGGCGCCCGCGTCGGCCCACGGCCCGGAGGGGTTCGGTGCGTGGAAGGTGCCCTCGTGCTCCCACCGGTCCTGCCACCGGCGCTCGATCTGCGCGGCCAGCGCTGCGCCGTACCGGAACGGCGGGGTGCTCTCCGCGCCCGCCCCGCTCCCGGCGTCGGCGCGCTCCGGCGCGGCTGCGCTCGTGTCCGTGCTCATGTCCCGCTCCTGGGAAGTCCGTGGGTGGCCCGAAAACCAGAAGACCCCTCCGCCGGGAGGGCAGAAGGGGTCGGCCGCGCCGGCGCTTATGGGAACGCTCAGTGCGGCGCGGCCTCGAGAAGAAGTCGGCGGGCCACGTGACCAGGGTAGCGCCGCCGTTGCGGCAGGTGCGATCGGGTACTGCGCGTACCGTGGTCGCCGTGCCGCTCCCCGTCCGCCTCACCCTGGGTGTCCTGCTCGTCGTGCTGGGCGCCGCGCTGCTCACGATCGCCGTCCTCGGTATGCGCAGGAAGCTGCGCCGCAACCGCTGGGCCGGGGTGCGCACGGCGGCGAGCCTGCGCTCGGACGCGGCGTTCGCGGTGGCCAACCAGGTGGCGGCGGCCCCGCTCGGCGCCGCGGGCGGTGTGGCCGTCGTCGGCGGCGGTGCGCTCATCGCCGGAGCCACCGGCGTGCTCGGCTGGACGCTGGTCGCCGTGAGCACGGTCGCCGTGCTCGTCCTCACGGGGGTCGCTGGGGTGGCCGGGGATCGCGCGGCGAGCGCCGTGCCATCGGCCGAGCCCACCCCCTCGGTGTGCGGCGGGGCGTGCGCGGGCTGCGACCTGGTCGCGGGCTGCCGCACCGCCACGACCGACACCCGGCAAGCGGCCGACCGCTAGTTGTTCCTGAGATCCAGCGGGTAGGTCGCGAGCAGCGAGAGCGGCATGCCCTGGCGGCGCAGCACGTGGCCCCACAACCGCGCGTCGTGGCGGGCCAGCACGTCGTCCGGGATGGCGGGAACGACGATCCAGTCGCCGCGCGCGATCTCGCCCGCGAGCTGCCCGGCGTCCCAGCCCGAGTATCCGGCGAACACGCGCAACCCGCGCAGGTTCGGCGCGATCGCGGCCGGGTCGGAGTCGAGGTCGACGAGCGCGACCGGGCCGCGGACCGTGATCAGGCCATCCACCCGGCTCGGGTCCTGACCGGTGCGGACGGCGGCGAGGCAGAGCGCCGTCTCGCTCTCCACCGGCCCGCCGACGAAGACCGCGGGCGGCTGCGACGACAGCGGCGCCCAGGACGGGAGGACGTCGCGCACCGTGACCTCGCTGGGCCGGTTCAGGACGACGCCGAGGGTGCCCCGGTCGCGGTGTTCGATGATGTAGATCACGGTGCGCCGGAAGTGGGGGTCGAGCAGCCCCGGTGCCGCCACCAGCAGGGTGCCTGGCGCCACCTCCGAACCGGGAGCCGAACCAGAACGGGAGCGCTCGTCCACCACGCGCCCATCGTCGCACCCCGGCTCGGCGCGTAGCCTCCAGCCGTGCCGACTTCGGGCCCTGGATCGCCATCGCCCGCTCACGCGGTCGCCGGCGCGCCGGCGACCGCGCGACTCGGCCTCACCCGGCTCCTGCGCACCCGGGGCTTCCGCAGGCTGCTCGTCGTGCGCTTCGCCACGCAGTGGGGCGATGGCATGTTCCAGGCCGCCCTCGGCGGGGCCGTCCTCTTCAACCCGGAGCGGCAGGCCGACCCGCTCGCCGTGGCGGCGGGGCTCGCCGTGCTGCTGCTGCCGTACTCGCTGATCGGACCGTTCGCCGGCGCGCTCATCGACCGCTGGGACCGCAGGCGCGTCCTCGTCGGCGCCAACCTCGTGCGCGCGGCGCTGGTGGTCGTCGTGGCGGCCGTGGTGCTGTACGGCGGCGCGGGCGCGGCCCTCTACCTGCCCGCGCTGGCGGTGGCGGGCGTGAACCGGTTCGTGCTCGCCGCGCTGTCGGTTGCGCTGCCCCACGTCGTGCCCCGGGAGCACCTCGTGGAGGCCAACACGTTCGCGGTCACGGCAGGCGCCGCGATGGCCGCCGTCGGCGGGGCGACGTCGATCGGCCTGCGCGAGCTCGTCGGTACGGGCGACGCCGGGTCGGGCGCCGTGACCCTCATGGCGATCGCCGGATCGCTGCTGGCCGCGGTGCTGGCCGCCGGGTTCCGCCGCGGCACCCTCGGGCCGGACCGCAGCGACGGGCACCGATCCACGGTCAGCAGCGTCCTGCACGGCTTCGCCGACGGCGCGCGGGCCACGATCGCCACCCCGTCGGTGGCGGCCTCGTTCCTGGCACTCGGGACGCACCGGCTTGCGTTCGGCGTCTCGACGCTGCTGTCGCTGCTGCTGTTCCGCTACGCGTTCACCGACGCCGGCCCGCTGCGGGCCGGCATGGCGGGGCTCGGCGAGGCCATCGTGCTCGCCGCGGCCGGGCTGGCCACGGCGGCGCTGCTCACCCCGTGGATGGTGCACCGGTGGGGGCGGCCGCGCACGGTGCGCGTGTCGCTCGTGGTCGCCACGGTGGCGCAGCTCGCCGTGGCGACGCTGCTCTCGCTGCCCGCCGTGATGGTGGCGGCGTTCGTACTGGGCCTCACCGGCCAGATCGTCAAGCTGTGCGCCGACGCGGCCGTGCAGGGCGAGATCGGCGACGAGGTTCTCGGACGCGTGTTCGCGCTCTACGACATCGTGTTCAACGTCGGCTACGTGCTGGCCGTGGCCGCGGCCGCGCTGCTCAGCCCGACCGACGGCACCGCACCGTGGCTGCTGGCCTGCGCGGCGCTGCTGTACGTGCTCGGCTTCCTCGGCCACGACCTGCAGCTGCGCCGGGCCCGCGGGCTCGGGGCGATGTCGGTGAAGCCACCGGGACGGATCGGCGACCGGTGACCGCCCCGTGATCCACCTGAGAGGACGTGGAACACCCCTGGTGGGGCGCTGAGCCGCACCTCGGAACGATCACACCCGGGCGGGCCGGCCTGTCCGTGGTCAGGTCGACACCGCGGGTGTTCGATCTCGAGCCGAGACGAGCGGTGTCGCTCTAATCATGAAAGGCGCGGCGTGGGCGCGCCGTTTCCGACGAGTCCGTCACCGCCCACACCGTCGGTGGTCACGCACCCGCCAACCCCGGTCCGCAGCGGCGGCCCGAGCGACCGACCCCTCAGCTGAGGTTCTCCGCTGCCCACGCCCGCAGCTCGGCCTCCGCCTCCTCGCGGGCCAGCGGTCCGCGCTCCATGCGCAGGGCGAGGAGGTGCTTGTAGGCCTTGCCGACCTGCGGGCCAGGCGGGAGGTCCAGCAGCCGCATGATGTCGTTGCCGTCCAGGTCGGGCCGGATGGCGTCGAGCGCCTCCTTCTCGCGCAGGCGCGCGATCCGCTCCTCCAGCGAGTCGTAGCTGCGCTGGAGGGCCGCGGCCCGGCGGCGGTTGCGGGTGGTGCAGTCCGAGCGGACGAGCTTGTGCAGCCGCTCCAGCAGCGGACCGGCGTCGGTGACGTAACGGCGGACCGCGGAGTCGGTCCACTCGCCGCCCGAGTAGCCGTGGAAGCGCAGGTGCAGGAACACCAGCTGGGCGACGTCGTCGACGATCGCCTTCGGGTACCTCAGCTCGCGCAGCCTGCGGCGCACCATCTTGGCGCCGACGACCTCGTGGTGGTGGAAGCTGACGCGGCCGTCCGGCTCCTTGCGCCGCGTGTCGGGCTTGCCGATGTCGTGCAGCAGCGCGGCGAGCCGGAGCACGAGGTCCGGTCCATCGGTCTCGCGGTCGATCGCCTGCTCCATGACGACGAGCGAGTGGGTGTAGACGTCCTTGTGCTGCATGTGCTCGTCGATCGCGAGCCGCATGGCGGGGATCTCCGGGAGGACGTGGTCGCACAGGCCGGTGTCGACCATCAGCTCGACGGCGCGCCGGGGGTGGGTGCCGAGGATCAGCTTGCTGAGCTCGGCCTGCACCCGCTCACGGGTGATCCGGGCCAGCTCGCCCGCCATTTCCGTCATGGCGACGACAACGCGCTCGGCGGGGGTGAGGCCCAGCTGGGAGACGAACCGGGCGGCCCGCAGCATCCGCAGCGGGTCGTCGGCGAACGACTCCTCCGGAGCGGCCGGCGTGTCGAGGGTGCCCGCGGCGAGCGCGGCGAGGCCGCCGTGCGGGTCGACGAACCGCCGCTGCGGACCCGTGAGCTGCACCGCCATCGCGTTCACGGTGAAGTCCCGCCGGAGCAGGTCGTCCTCGATCGTGTCGCCGAAGCGCACGACCGGGTTGCGGGACACGCGGTCGTACGCGTCGGCCCGGAACGTCGTGATCTCGACGGTGGTGCCGCGCTTGCGGGCGCCGATCGTGCCGAAGGCGATGCCGGTGTCCCAGACCGCGTCGGCCCAGCCGTCGACGACGGCGCGCACGGCGTCGGGGCGCGCGTCCGTGGTGAAGTCGAGGTCCGAGACGTCGCGGCCGAGCAGCGCGTCCCGGACGCTGCCGCCCACCAGGTAGAGGCGGTGACCGGCGGCGGCGAACCGGTCGGCGAGCTCCTCGGCGACCGGGCCGACCGTGACCATCTGCACGACCGCATTCTCCTGGGCTCGCAGAAGATCGCTGGGCGCGGCGTCGGAGGCCGTGGCGGGTGCGGACACGGCGCGCCAGTCTATGCGTCGCCCGTTCGGGGGGCGACGAGTATCGGGTGCCACGCCCGGCTCGTGGCGGGCGATCGGGGCCCGCGGCTCGTTACCATCCCCACATGTCCTCATCCCGCGGCCGCTCCGGGGGGCGTCGCGGGGGTCGTCCGGCCGACCGCCGCAGGCGGCTGCGCACCGTCGACGAGACGTCGGCGGGCGGGCTCGTCGTCGACCACGTCACCGGCGCGGCCGCGGTGATCGGTCGCCTCGACCGCAAGGGCCGCCTGCTGTGGTCGCTGCCGAAGGGCCACATCGAAGCAGGTGAGACGGCCGAGGAGGCGGCGGTGCGCGAGGTCGCGGAGGAAACCGGCATCATCGGCCGCGTGGTCGCACCGCTCGGCACGATCGACTTCTGGTTCGTCGCCGAGGACCGGCGCGTTCACAAGACCGTGCACCACTTCCTGTTGCAGGCGCTCGGCGGCGAGCTGTCCGACGACGACATCGAGGTCGCCGAGGTGGCCTGGGTGCCGCTCGACGAACTGGAGGGCCGCCTCGCCTACGCCGACGAGCGCCGGCTGATCAGGAGGGCCACCGAACTGCTGGAGGAATCCGCGTGAAGCCGGTCGCGGCGCTCGCCGCGATCTTCCTGCTGACGCTGGCCGGACTGCTCGGCGCCGGTCCGGTACTCGGCGCGGCCGCGGCCGCACCGGTCCAGGGGGAGGCGGCGGACGGTCCGCTGCGGCTGGAGCTCTCGGAGATGTCGCCCCGGGTCGTCACGGCCGGCGGGTCGCCCGATCTCGTCGTGGCGGGCACGCTCACCAACACCGGTGACGTCCCGGTGCGCGACCTCGTCATCCGGGTGCAGCGCGGCAACCCGCTCCAGACCGAGGGTGCGCTCCGCGACGCGCTGGACGGCACGGCCCGCACCGACGCGGTCACCCCCCAGTTCATGCCCCTGCAGGGCGAGCTCGCGCCGGGCGATCAGCTTCCCGTGCGGCTGACCCTCCCGCTGCGCGGAACGCCGGAGACCAGCCTCGCCCTGAACGCCACGGGCGTGCACGAGCTGCTCGTGAACGTGAACGGGTCGCCGGCGGACGGGGCGCGTGCCCGGCTCGCCGCGGTGCGGATGCTGCTGCCGGTGCTGTCGCTGCCGCCGGACCCGGCGGCCCCCGACCAGGTGCCGCAGGCCGCCAGCGGCGGTGCCACCCCGTTCTCGCTGCTGGTGCCGATCACCGACGTCCCGCGCAGGCTCGCCACGGTCCCGGGGGAGCCCACGCTGCTCACCGACGACGACCTGGCTGCCTCCTTCGCGCCCGACGGGCGCCTCGGCGGGCTCGTGGACGCACTCGCCCGGGCGGCGCCCACCGACTCGCGGCTGCGCGAGGCGACGTGCCTCGCGATCGACCCGGAGCTGGTGCAGACCGCCGCGCTGATGCGGAGCACCAACGGCTACCAGGTTCTCGGCCCGGACGGGAACCCCGTGCCCGGCACCGGCGGGGCCGCGGCGGGCCACTGGCTCGACGAGCTCGCAACGGTGGCCAGGGGAGGGTGCGTGATCGCGCTCCCCTACGCCGACGCCGACCTCGTCGCCCTCAGCCGGGCGGGTATGACCGACCTGGCCGGTGCGGCGATCACCGATGGCAGGGAGGTGCTGCAGGGCATCCTGCAGACGCCCGTGGTGTCGGACGTCACATGGCCGGTCGAGGGCGCGGTGGACGACGCGACCTTCGCCACGGCCGCACAGGCGGGCGGCCGCTCGCTGCTGCTGTCCGCGGACGCCGTCGAGCAGGGGCGGACGACGCGCGACTCGGGTGTGCTCCCGATCGCGGGCGGGCAGCGCGCCCAGTTCACCGTGCTCACCGACCCGCTCCTCACCCGGGCGGCGGCGGGCATCCCGGACACGACGGGCGGGGACCTGGGCGCGGTCCGCGGTGCGTCGGCGCCCTCGGTCAGCCCGGCGGGCACCGCGAGCCCGCTCTCCACGCAGGACCTCGTCGGCGCTCTCACGTTCCGCACCCAGGAGCCCGGGGACGGCGCGGAGCGCGGGGGCGGGCCGCTGGTGGTCGCCCCACCGCACCAGTGGACCGCCGACGGCGCCGCGGCGCAGGCGCTGCTGGGCGCAGTGGACCAGCTGCTCGACGTCGGGCGGATCGTGCCCCGCAAGCTCGACGACGTGCTGGCCGCCGGGCCCGCCACCGGGGCGGCAGCGCTACCGATCACCTACCCGCTCCAGGTCGGCGGCCGCGAGGTCACCGGGCCCGCGCTCGACGCTGTCCGCAGGACCGACGCGGACATCGACGACCTCGCCTCCGCCGCCGTGCCGAACTCCGGCGTCGGCGTGAGCCCGGAGGAGGCCTTCACGCCGCTGCGGCGCGGCCTGCTGCGCGCCGTGTCGTCGGCGTGGCGGGCCCGGCCGGACGCCGCGGAGGCGGCCGCACGGGCGCTGGCCGATCGCGTGGCCGCGCTCCGGGGCTCGATCCGCGTGCTCGAGCCGCCCGGCCCGTACTCGCTCGGCACGTCCGACGCCCCGATCCTGATCACGGTGGCCAACGGCCTCCCGGTCACCGTGCGGGTGGACGTGCAGATCCTGCCGTCGTCCGGCCTGCGGGTGGCGCCGATCGAACTCCAGGAGGTGCCCCCGCTGGGCAGGCGCCAGGTGCGGGTGAGCGCCGAGGTGACCCGGTCCGGGCAGTTCAGCGTGCAGGCCGCGGTGCGCACCCCGGACGGCGAGCTGCTCGGGCAGCCGAGCCGGTTGCGCGTGCGCTCCACCGCCTACGGCACCATCACCGTGTGGTTGACGGCGAGCGCGGGCATCCTCCTCGTGGTGCTGGCCGGCCGTCGGATCGTGCGCCGGATCCGAGGGGAGCCCCGGAACCGGCCCCCCGCGTCGGGCCCGCCCGTCCCGCCCCTGCCACCCCGCCCGCAGACGCCGCCGGGCCCGCGCTCCCACCACACGGGCGACCCGTTCCCGGACCCGCTCGCCACCACGGACCGCCTCCCGCCGGTGCCGCCGAGAGGCGAGCGCCCGCCCCCTGGGCCGCCGCGCGTCCCCAGCCCGTGAGCGACCCCGCGCCGGACGACGCGGTCACCGAGCGGATCCCGGTGGTGCCCGCGGCACGGGCCGAACCGTCGCTCGGCCGGTCCAGCAGCCTGATGGCGCTGGGCAGCCTGGCCAGCCGGGTCACCGGTTTCCTGCGGCAGGTCGCGCTGTTCACGGTGCTCGGCGCCACCGTGCTCAACGACTCCTACACGTTGTCGAACACGCTGCCCAACATCGTCTACGAGCTGCTCATCGGCGGCGCCCTGAGCAGCATGATGATCCCGCTCCTGGTACGGGCCCAGCGCGAGGACCCCGACGGCGGCGACGCCTACACCCGCAAGCTGATCACCCTCGCCGGCACCGCGCTGCTGGTCGCCACGGCGGCCGGGCTGCTCACCGCTCCGCTGCTGACCCAGCTCTACCTGGGCGGTCACTCGAGCAGCACGGCCGACCCGCAGCTCGCCACCACGCTCGCCTACATGCTCCTGCCGCAGATCTTCTTCTACGGCCTGGGGGCGCTGCTCGGAGCGGTGCTGAACAGCCGCGGATCGTTCGGGGCCTTCGGCTGGGCACCGGTGCTCAACAACGTCGTCGTGCTCGCGGTGGTCGGCGTCTACCTCGTGGCGCCCGAGGACACCCGCCTGCTCGTGCTGGGCGTCGGCACCACGCTCGGCATCGCCGCGCAGACTCTCGTGCTGCTGCCGGCCGCGCGCCGCGTCGGCTTCCGGTACCGCCCGCAGTGGGGCTGGGACCCGCGCCTGACGAAGGCGGCGAGCCTCGGCGGGTGGGCGGTGGTCTACGTGCTGATCGGGCAGGCGGGCCTGATCGTCACCACCCGGGTCGCCACCGGGTCCGACGGCGGGGCCTTCGCGATCTACACGAACGCGTGGCTGCTGCTGCAGGTGCCCTACGGCGTGCTCGGGGTCTCCCTGCTCACCGTGCTGATGCCGCGGCTGTCCCGAGCGGCGGCCGAGGGACGCACCGACGACGTCGCCGCCGACCTCGGGCTGGGCGGCAAGCTCGCCTCGGTGTTGCTGGTGCCGATCTCGGTGCTGCTCACGGTGTTCGGCACCCCCGTCGGCATCGCGCTCTTCGGCCTGCGGTCGGGCAACCTGGACGGTGCAGGCCGGCTCGGGACCGCGCTCGCGGTGTCGGCGTTCGGGCTCCTGCCCTTCGCCTTCACGATGCTGCAGGCGCGCGTGTTCTACGCGCTCACCGCCCACCGCACGGCCACGCTGGTGCAGCTCTGCGTGGTGGTCACGAAGATCCCGCTGATGCTGGCCTGCCCGGCGCTGCTCGCGCCGGAGGACGTCGTGCTCGGCCTCGCGGTCGCGAACAGCGCCGCGTTCGTGGTGGGCGCGATGATCGGCCAGCTGCTCCTGCGCCGCAGGCTCGGCCGGGTGCCGACGGGTGTGGTGCTCGCCACAGTCGGGCGCACGCTGCTCGCGGCGGCGGCGGGGATGCTGCTCGCCGCCGGGGTGGTCGCGCTGCTCGCCGCCGGTCCATTGTCGACCCTCACCCCGCTGGCCAGGGCGTGGACCGAGCTGGGGGTGGCGGTCGTGCTCGGCGGGCCGGTAACGCTGCTGGTCATGCGCCTGATAGGCGTAGGTGAGGTCAGGGTCGTCTTCGAGCGGCTCGAACGGCTCGTCGACAGGGGGAACTCTCGGCGGGGCACCCGCTACTGACGTAGGCTCTGCCCCGGGCGAGGTGTGGTTCGCGACTGCGGGGGAGGTCGTAGCGGTGAGTGAGTTGGCGAGCCCACCTTCGGGTGCGGCCGCGCCCGGGGAGTCGCCCGACGATTCGGCGGCTTCGGTGGACACCGCACCGCGCGTCCCCGAACAACAGCGCTCGGACGAGCGCCCGGACGACCTCTCGAACGACACAGCCACCGAGCAGCCCACGGTGCGCACCACCCCTGCCACCGACGTGCCCACCGCGCCCGCGGTGCCGCCGGTGCCGTCGGGCACCATCGCGGGGAGCCTGCTGGCGAGCCGTTACCGGCTGCGCACCCGCGTGGGCACCGATCCCGCGGCATGTGCGGAGTTCTGGCGGGCCGAGGACACGATCCTGCGCCGCGACGTCGCCGTCACCGTGCTGCGGCGGCCCGCGCCCGGCGCGGTGCTCGCGGACGACCTCAGCGACACCGCCCGCGCCGAGCAGATGGTGGTGCGCGCGCTGCGCTCCGGCAGCTTCGAGCACGACGGCTGCGCCCGGCTGCTCGACGTGCTCACGCCGGGCGCCGCGAGCGTGCCCGACGACGTGCTGGGCGCCGCCGTCACCGAGTGGGTCCCGGGCCGCAGCCTCGGCGAGGTGGTGGCCGACGGCCTGATCAAGCCGCTCGCCGCGGCCCGCGCGGTCGCCCCGCTGGCCGCCGCGGCCGAGGCCGCCCACCGGCACGGCCTCGTGCTCGGCTGCGACCACCCGCAGCGCGTCCGGATCACCCCGGACGGGCGTGCCCAGCTCTGCTTCGCGCTGCCCCGGTCCGACGTCACGCCCGCCGACGACGTCCGCGGCCTCGGCGCCGTGCTCTACACGCTGCTCACCAGCCAGTGGCCGCTGTCCTCTGCCGACGCCGCCCGCGCGGGGCTGCCGGCGGCCGAGCGCACTCCGGCCGGGGCGCTGCTGCCGCCATCGGAGCTGAGGCCCGGGGTTCCGGTCGAGCTCGACACCCTCACCCGGGGCACCCTCGGTCCCGACGGCGCGCCGGGGCACGTCCACACCGCAGCGGCCGTGCAGCGCCTGCTCAGCGAGGTCGTGGCCGAGGACGACCGGATGGCGCTGTTCCCGCCGGCCCACGACGGCGTGCCGTCCTCGCCGGAGGACGTGTGGCAGGACCGCGGCCGTACCGTCACGCCCACCGACCCGCAGCGGCGCCGCAAGATGACCATCGCGCTCACCGCGCTCGCCGCGGCGGTGCTCATGGTCCTCGGCTACCTGGGCGTGCAGCTCGGCGCCATGTTCGTCGACAGCGGCGGCCCGCCGATCGTCGTCGAGGGCGAGCCGGTGCAGCCCGAACAGGCGCAGCCGCAGGTGGCCCCGGCCCCGGCGCCGGCCGGCCCCACCGTCGGCGGCCTCGCCGTGGAGGTCTACGACCAGGGCGGCGACCCCGACAACTCCGACCGGGCCGCCAGGGTGATCGACCACAACCCGGCCACGGCCTGGGGCACCTCCACCTACTACCAGCAGTTCCCCGCGTACCGGCCGGGCATCGGGATCATGGTGTCGTTCGCGTCGGCGGTGCAGCTGTCCGACCTCACGATCGAGTCGCCCAGCCGCGGCACCGTGGTGGAGGTCCGGTCCGCCCCCTCCGCCGACTCCCCGCTGTCGGAGACCCAGAAGATCACCGAGGTCACGCTCGGCAGCGGCCGCACCCCAGTGTCGCTGGCGGGGAGCCAGCCCGTCGAGCACGTGCTGCTGTGGATCACCAAGCTGTCCGGCGGCGACGAGCAGTACTCGAGCGAGATCGGCGAGGTCGAGTTCCGCCGCGCCGGCGCGTAGTTCCGCTCCGTCTCGATCGCACGAGTTCTCCGAAACGCCCACGGGAGCCGGACCTCCCGACCTACTGTCCGACCGTGGGCGCACCGAGCGATGCGGAGCTGCTCGCCGCGCACCGGGCGGGCGACCGGCACGCGTTCGGCGAGCTGGTCGCCCGGTACCGGAACCGGATGTGGGGCATCGCGGTGCGCACCCTGCGCCATCCCGAGGACGCCGCCGACGTCGTGCAGGAGGCGCTCGTGGCCGCCTACCGCGGGGCGGGCGCCTACCGGGGCGAGGCATCGGTGCGCACGTGGCTGCACCGCATCCTGGTCAACGCCTGCATCGACCGCCTCCGCAAGGAGCGCCGCCATGTCACGGTGCCGCTGGCCGACATCGAGCCCCGGGAGCGGCGGCAGGACGTGGCGACGGACGTGGTCACGCGGCTGTCCGTCGTGGACGCGCTCGCCGAGCTGCCCCCGCACCAGCGGGTGGCGGTGGTGCTCGTCGACGTGCAAGGTTGGCCCGTCGACGAGGTCGCCGACGTGCTGGAGGTCCCGGTCGGCACCGTGAAGAGCCGCTGCGCCCGCGGCCGGGTCCGGCTGGGCGCGCTGCTGGGCCACCTGCGGGAGGAGGAGCGATGACCGAGCCGCCCGAGCGCGCAGGCCTGCCCACCGACCTCCTCGCCGACCTCGACGCCGGCCTCCTCGACCCGGCGAGGGCCGCGGAGGTGCGGGCCGCCGCCGCGGAGGATCCCGGTGCCACCGCCGTGCTCGCGGCGCTGGCCGGCACCCGCGCCGAGCTGCACGAGCTCGCCGATCCGCCGGTGCCGGCCGGGTACGCCGCTCGGTGGGACGCGGCGCTGGCGGCGGAGGCGGCCGCGCTCGCACCGGTCCACTCGCGGCCGCGCCTGCGCCTGCGGGTCCGCCCGGCACTCGTGGCGGCCGCCGTGCTCGCCGCCGCGGTCGTCGCGGGGGCGCTGTGGGCACCCCGGGAGCGGGCCCCGGTGTCGCCCGACGGGGTGGACCTGGTGGTGGCGGGCCTCGCCGTGCGGGGTGACTTCGACGTCGGCGACCTCACGGATCCGACGCGGCGGGCCGGCTGCCTGAGGGCCGTCGCACCGCCCGGTGTGGCGCCGGAAGCCCCGCTCCTCGGCGGCCGTGACGTCGTCCTCGACGGGCGCGACGGGGTGCTCCTGCTGCTGGCGGGGGGTGAGCGCGGGCGGCTGCACGTCGTCGTCGTCGCGCCCGGCTGCGGCCCGGGAGGCGGGGTCCTGCTGGGCACTCGGACGATCAGGGGGTGACCCCGCTCACGCGCTGGTGCAGCCCCCGGCCACGGTGGAATGCCACTCCCTGGGAAGGTGTTGCAGGGCTGTACGCGACGAGGGAGGACGCAACCCGTGAGCAGCGATCGAGCGAACACCGGCGACGTTCGCGAAGTGATCATCGTCGGGTCGGGCCCGGCTGGCTACACCGCAGCGGTGTACGCCGCTCGCGCCCAGCTGCGCCCCCTCGTGTTCGAGGGCACGCAGTTCGGCGGCGCGCTGATGACCACCACCGAGGTCGAGAACTACCCCGGTTTCGTCGACGGGATCATGGGCCCCGAGCTGATGGAGCAGATGCGCGGCCAGGCGCAGCGCTTCGGTGCGGAGCTCCGCGCGGAGGACGTGGAGGAGGTCTCGCTCGAGGGCGAGGTCAAGTCCGTGGTGGCGAACGGCGTCACCTACCGCGCCCGCTCGATCATCCTCGCGATGGGTGCAGCGGCCCGCTACCTGCACGTTCCCGGTGAGCAGAACCTGCTCGGGCGCGGGGTGAGCGCCTGCGCCACGTGCGACGGCTTCTTCTTCCGCGACAAGGACATCGCGGTGATCGGCGGCGGCGACTCCGCGATGGAGGAGGCCACCTTCCTCACCCGGTTCGCCCGTTCGGTCACGATCGTCCACCGGCGCGACGAGTTCCGCGCCTCCCGGATCATGCTGCAGCGCGCCAAGGACGACCCCAAGATGCGCTGGCGCACCAACGCCGAGGTCGTCGAGGTGCTCGGCGACGGCAGCGTCTCGGGGCTGCGGCTGCGCGACACGCAGACCGGTGAGGAGTCGGTGCTCGACGTCAGCGGCATGTTCGTCGCGATCGGCCACGACCCGCGCAGCGACCTCGTGAAGGACGTGCTCGCCACCGACGAGAACGGGTACCTGCAGGTCGATTCGCCCAGCACCCGCACCGCGATCCCGGGCGTGTTCGCCGCGGGCGACCTCGTCGACCACGTGTACCGCCAGGCCATCACCGCGGCCGGCTCCGGATGCGCAGCGGCCATCGACGCCGAGCGCTGGCTCGCCGAGACCCCGGTGCCCAGCGAGCTCGTCGGCGGCGGCTACGGAGCGGCTTCCGAGCAGGTCGCGGCCGTCACCGGCTGACCCAGCAGACACCAGGACACCAGGCAGTTCCAGGGAACGGAGTACACATGGCCAACACCGTCGAGGTCACCGACGCCTCCTTCGAGAGCGCCGTCCTCAAGAGCGACAAGCCCGTCGTGGTCGACTTCTGGGCCACCTGGTGCGGGCCGTGCAAGATGGTCGCACCCGTGCTCGACGAGATCGCCGGGGAGAACAAGGACAAGGTCACCGTCGCCAAGCTGGACATCGACGCCAACCCGGCCACCGCGCGCGACTACCAGGTGATGTCCATCCCCACGATGATCGTGTTCAAGGACGGCAAGCCGGTGAAGCAGATCGTCGGCGCCAAGCCCAAGGCCGCGCTGCTCTCCGACCTGGCCGACTACCTCGCCTGACCCGCGCTCAGGGGTGATCGCCCCGCTCCCGTTCGCCGGGAGCGGGGCTTCGCCTTTCATGGGGCTTATCACGACACGAACACGGCCGGACACGGCCCGCTGTCCGCGCGTCGGCCGCCGGCAGGGCACAATGGTCGACGGCCCGGATCGGGGGCGGGCGGTCCGAGAACGGGAAGCCACTACAGCGAGCGAGGGGTGCATGCAGCTGCTGCGCCGAGGTGACAGCGGTCCGGGTGTCGTCGAGATCCGGTCCACGCTGCGACGGTTCGGCCTGCTGCCCGCGGCCGACGCGCACGGTCCCCGCGAAGACGGGGTGGGCGAGGACGTCTTCGACGCCGACGTGGAGCACGCCGTCCGCGCCTTCCAGCAACAGCGGGATCTCATCACCGACGGGATCGTCGGGCCGGCCACCTACCGGGCGCTCCGCGAGGCCGGCTGGCAGCTGGGCGACCGGATGCTCGCCCTCATGATCTCCGCCCCGATGAGCGGCGACGACGTCGTCGCGCTGCAGGAGCGCCTCCTGGAGCTGGGCTACGACCCCGGCCGTCCGGGTGGGGTGTTCGACGAGCAGACCGAGGCCGCGCTGAAGAAGTTCCAGCGCGAGTACGGGCTCGTCGCCGACGGGCTGTGCGGCCCGGCCACCCTGCGGTCGCTGCGCCAGCTCGGTCGCAAGGTCACCGGCGGCCGCCCGCGGCTGCTGCGCGAGCAGGAGCTGCTGCGCCAGGCCGGCCCGCGGCTGCGGGGCAAGCGGATCGTGGTCGACCCCGGCCACGGCGGCACCGACCGCGGCGTCGTCGTGGCCGGCGTGGCGGAGGCCGACATCGTCTGGGATCTGGCGCGCCGGCTGGTCGGCCGGATGACGGCGACCGGCATGGACGCGATGCTGTCCCGGCAGGAGGACACCTGCCCGAGCGAGACCGAGCGGGCCGCGTTCGCCAACCACGCGGGTGCCGATCTCGTGCTCTCGCTGCACAGCGACGCCAACCGCAGCATGCACGCGCAGGGCCTCGCCACGTTCCACTTCGGCAACGGGTCGGGCGCCACCTCCACGGTGGGGGAGGCGCTCGCCGGCTTCATCCAGCGCGAGCTGCTCATCCGCACGGGCATGCAGGACTGCCGCACCCAGGCCCGCACCTGGGAGCTGCTGCGGCTCACCCGGATGCCCACGGTGCGCGTGGAGATCGGCTACCTCACGCACATCGGCGACCGGCGCCGCCTGCTCGACCTGGCCTTCCGGGACGTCGTGGCAGAAGGCATCCTCGTGGCCGTCAAGCGCCTGTACCTGCTCGGGCAGGACGACCAACCGACCGGGACGTTCACCTTCTCCGACGTGCTGGCGCGCGAACTCGAGCGCGGCGGGGCCCAGGCGATCTGAGAGCCGACCGACCCAGGCGTCGCGCCCATCGGGTTCGGGCGGTGCAGAACGGCGCTCAGAGCGGCGTACAGGAGGCCCTGAGGCGGCCGCTGAGCGCCGCGCCGGACCGGGTGGGTACCGAACGGACGGGCTCGGACCGGGTGCTGCTCGCCTGCATGGGAATGGTGATGGTCCCGAGCAGCTGCTCCAGCGCCGCCTCCACGTCTTCCTTCCACGTCATCGCGGACCGCAGCTCCATCCGCAGGCGCGGGAAGCGCGGGTGGGGGCGGATGGTCTTGAAACCCACCGCCCGGAGGAAGTCGGCCGGGATGAGGCAACCAGGCTCCGAGCCCGGCCGCTGCTCACCGAACACCTCGATCGCCTTGACGCCGCGGCGGGTGAGGTCGCGCACGACGGCCTGGGCGAGCATCCGTCCCAACCCCTCACCCGAGAACTCGGGCAGCACCTGCATCGTGGTGAGCAGGACGGCGTCGGCGCTCACCGGGCCGGTGGGCATCTCGGCGGCACGCGGCACCGCCGACGGCGGCGCGTAGATCACATAACCCGCGGGTGCCCCGGCCATGTGGACGACCCGGCCGCAGGATCCCCACTCGAGCAGGACCTCGGAGACCCACGCCTCCTTCTCCAGCTCCGTGGAGCCGAAGTCGACCGCCTGCTTGCCGAGGTTCTCGGACAGCTCCCAGAAGACGCAGCGCCTGCACCTTTTGGGCAGGTCGTCCAGATTGTCGAGAGTGAGCGCCGCCACGTGCCAGGACAAACCAACCTCCGGCGGCGAGGAGCCATCGCGAAACTCGGACACACGGCGCCGCTCGCCGCGCCGACCCCGAGACCATAGATCGATCCAGGCGGAAGCGACAGCCCACCTGCTGCGACCGGTGCTCCTACCACGACGATCGGTCGCAGGTTCCCCCATTCCGGCTACCCGGACTGGTGGCGGTCGGTGTGGCCTTGCCGACGACCGAGGCCGGGCCGGCGACCGCACCCCATAGACTCGGACGGTCTCACCGCAGAGGATCCGGGAGGTCCACCGTGCCGCAGCCGGCCACGCCCCCATCGCCGTTCGACGCCGTGCCCGCGGGCGCGGGGGCGGCAGCGGCGGCGGGCGCACCGCGGCCGGAGCCCACGGAGCGGTTCGCCGCCCGCACCGCGGGGATGACCGCGTCGGAGATCCGCGCGTTGTTCGCCGTGGCGAGCCGGCCGGAGGTGGTGTCGCTCGCCGGCGGCATGCCGAACCTCGCGGCGCTTCCGCTCGACGCCCTCGCGGCCGAGGTGGCCGACCTCGTCGCCCGCGACGGCCAGGTCGCCCTGCAGTACGGCTCCGCTCAGGGTGTACCGGCCCTGCGCGAGCAGATCTGCGAGGTGATGGCGCTCGAGGGCATTCGGGCCGACCCCGATGACGTCGTGGTCACCGTCGGCTCGCAGATGGCGCTCGACCTCGTCACGCGCATCTACTGCGACCCGGGCGACGTCGTGCTCGCCGAAGGCCCCTCGTACGTGGGCGCGCTCGGCAGCTTCGCCGCGTACCAGGCGCGCGTCGTGCACGTCGCGATGGACGAGCACGGCCTCGTCCCCGACCTGCTGCGCGACGCGCTGCGGTCGCTCGCCGCCGAGGGGATCACCCCGAAGTTCCTGTACACGATCCCGAACTTCCACAACCCCGCGGGCGTCACGCTCGCCGTCGAGCGACGGGCCGAGATCCTGGAGATCTGCGCGTCGTACGGCGTGGCCGTCGTCGAGGACAACCCCTACGGCCTCCTGGGGTTCAGCGGCCGGACCTACCCGGCGCTGCGCTCGCTGGACCGGGACGTCGTGTACCTCGGGTCGTTCTCGAAGACGTTCGCGTCGGGTCTGCGCGTGGGCTGGGCGCTCGTGCCGCCCGCGGTGCGGGACCGGCTCGTGCTCGCCTCGGAGTCGGCCGCGCTGTGCCCGCCGAGCTTCACGCAGATGCTCGTCTCGCGCTACCTCGGCGCGCACGACTGGCGGGCGCAGATCAAGACCTATACCGAGGCGTACCGCGACCGGCGGGACGCGATGCTCGAGGCGCTCGAGGCGCACATGCCCGACGGTTGCACGTGGAACGTCCCGGATGGCGGCTTCTACGTCTGGCTCACCGTGCCGGAGGGCGTCGACACGAAGGCGATGCTGCCGCGCGCGGTCACCGCCCGGGTGGCGTACGCCTCCGGCACCGGGTTCTACGCCGACGGCTTCGGCAGCAGCCAGCTGCGCCTGTCCTACTGCTACCCGGCGCCCGACCGGATCCACGAGGGCGTGCGCCGGCTGGCCGGCGTGCTGGAGGCCGAACTGGACGTCATGCGCACGTTCGGCAGCTCGGCTCGGCCGGCGCTCGGCGGCGGTCCGCAGGCGCCCAGCCCGCACACGCCCTGATTGGACCGGTGCCGCAGAATGCGGCGGTGATCGAACGAACCGTGGCCGTGCTGGCCGGTGGGCTCTCCCACGAACGCGAGGTCTCCCTGCGGTCCGGTCGCCGGCTCGCCACCGCGCTGCGCGATGCCGGGGCGGACGTGCGCGAGTGGGACGTCGACGGTTCACTCGTCGCGCGGCTGCGCAGCGACCCGCCCGACGCGGTCGCGATCGCGCTGCACGGGGGAGAGGGTGAGAACGGGTCGGTGCAGGCCGTACTCGAGCTGCTCGACGTCCCGTTCGTCGGCACACCGGCGCGGGCGTGCCGGCGGGCGTGGGACAAGCCGACGGCGAAGGCGGAGCTCGCAGGCGCCGGCCTCGACACGCCGGACTGGGTGGCGCTGCCGCACGCCACCTTCCGGGCGCTCGGGGCGCAAGCGGTTCTCGACGCGATGGTCGATCGACTCGGTCTCCCGATGATGGTGAAGCCGGACCAGGGCGGGTCGGCGCTCGGCGCGCAGGTGGTCGCCGCCCGGTCCGAGCTTCCCGCGGCGATGGTCAGCTGCCTCGCCTACTCGGACACGGTGCTGGCGGAACGGTTCGTGCGCGGTACCGAGGTCGCCGTGACGGTCGTCGACGACGGCGCCGGGCCGCGCGCGCTGCCCCCCGTGGAGATCGACACCAGGGGCGGCGTCTACGACTACACCGCGCGCTACACCCCCGGCACCGTCTCCTTCCACTGCCCCGCCCGGTTGGACGCGGCGACGCTCGCCCGCGTGGAGGAGACGGCGCTCGCCGCCCATCAGCTGCTCGGTCTCCGGGACGTCTCGCGGACCGATGCCGTGGTCGAACCGGACGGCCACATCCAGGTGCTCGAGGTGAACGTGTCGCCGGGGATCACCGAGACCTCGCTGCTACCCCTGTCGGTCCGGGCCGCCGGCATGGAGCTGGGTGCGCTCTACTCGGCCCTCGTCGAGCGCGCGATCGCACGCGGCTGTTTCACGTGAAACACCGTCCCGGAAGGCGCGTTGTTTCACGTGAAACACCACCAGACCGGTGCCGCCGTTTCACGTGAAACACGCTGCAGTCACAGTCACCTCTCCTGGCCCCTATCCGTCAGGTGGGCGTGGATGTCTACGAGGCAGTCGGGAGCAGGCGAGCCGTGCGCGCGTTCACGGGTGAGCCGGTTCCGCGGGAGGCGCTCCAGCGTGTGCTGTCGGCTGCGCGCCGAGCTCCGTCCGGAGCCAACCTCCAGCCGTGGCGCGTGTACGTCGTCGATGGTGCGCAACTCACAGAGCTCAAGCGGCGAACCAGGGCCCGCGCAGCGGCGGGCGATCCCGGGGACGCGCGGGAGTACGAGATGTATCCGCCCGACCTGGCGCCGCCCTACTGTGCGCGCAGGTCCACCGCGGCCGCTCAGCGCTACGCCGCACTCGGGATCGCTCGCGAGGACCGGCGAGCCCGCGAGAAGGCGATCGCCGCCAACTGGGACTGCTTCGGCGCGCCCACCGTCCTGTTCTGCTACATCCACCGCCGCATGGGGCCTCCGCAGTGGGCGGACGTCGGCATGTACCTCCAGACCGTCATGCTCCTGCTCCGCGGCGAGGGACTGCACAGCTGTCCGCAGATGGCGTGGTCCGTCTACCACCGCACCGTCGCCGAGATCGTCGCCCCGGCGGACGGCCTCATCCTCTTCTGCGGCCTGTCGATCGGGTTCGAGGACGCCGCAGCTCGTCCCGTCCGGATCGACCGGGCGCCACTGGCGGAAATCGTCACTTTCGCCGACTCCCAGCCGGGCACGCGGCCGAGTGCGAGATGCACCTGATCGACAGGAGCGCGGCGGGGACCAGGCGGCGTTTCACGTGAAACATCGCCCGTTCCACCCCGCCATACCGGGGCACTCCCGCCAGGCCGCCAGCGGCGCGCACAGGGCGCCCTGAGAAGGCCGCTGCCGGGCCGCCGAGCCACTGGGCGGGTGAGGGTACTCAGCCGTCGGCGCGGTCCATGAGCTTGGCGATCCGCTCCAGATCCTCGACCGAGCCGAACTCGACCACGATCCGACCCTTGCGCTGCCCGAGCTCGACCTTCACGCGCGTGTCGAACGTGTCGGACAGGCGCTCCGCGAGGTCCTGCAGGCCCGGTGCCTGCATCGGCTTCCGGCGGGCCGGCTTGGCGGCGGAGGCGGGGGAGTCGCGCCGCAGGAGCACGACGGCCTCCTCCGTGGCCCGCACCGACATCCCTTCGGCGACGATGCGGGCGGCGAGGTCCTCCTGCTGACCCGCGTCCTCGACGCCGAGCAGCGCTCGGGCGTGCCCGGCCGACAACACGCCTGCCGCGACCCGTCGCTGGACCGACACCGGCAGCTTCAGCAGCCGGATGGTGTTCGTGACGACGGGGCGGCTGCGCCCGAGCCGATCGGCGAGCTCGGTCTGCGTGACACCGAACTCGGCCAGCAGCTGCTCGTAGGCCGCCGCCTCGTCGAGGGGGTTGAGCTGGACGCGGTGGATGTTCTCCAGCAGGGCGTCGCGCAGCATCGCGTCGTCGCCCGTCTTCCGGACGATCGCAGGCAACGTGGTGAGGCCGGCCCGCTGGGCCGCCCGCCAGCGCCGCTCGCCCATGACGAGCTCGTAGGAGCCCGTACCGATCTCGCGCACGACGATCGGCTGGAGCAACCCGAACTCACGGATCGAGTGCTCGAGCTCGGCGAGCGCCTCCTCGTCGAACTGGGTGCGCGGCTGCTTCGCGTTGGGCTGCACCGCGGCGAGCTCGATCTCGCGGTACACGGCGCCGCCCACCGGCAGCGGCGCCGCCGACGCGCCGGCGCGCTCGGAGGCACCGGGCTGAGCGGGCGACGGGATGGTCGGGCCCGCCAGCGCCGACGTCGCACGGCTGCCGCCGCCCGGGCCGGCTACGCCGGGGCCGGCGACCGCACCGTCCTGTTGGGCGGGCGCGGTGGGGATGAGCGCGGCCAGCCCGCGCCCCAGCCCACCCTTCCGCTGCGGGGCGGACCCGTGGGTGGGGCGCGTCGGAGGCGCCTCGCTCTCAGGCATTGCGGCTACCGCCATCCCGGTCGGGCGGCACGGGCATCTCCGCGCCACGCTCGGCGATCTCGCGCGCCGCGTCGACGTAGCTCATCGATCCGCGGGAGCCGGGATCGTAGGCCAGCACGGTCTGGCTGTACCCGGGAGCTTCGGAGACCTTCACGCTGCGCGGGATCACGGTGCGGAGCACCGTGGGCCCGAAGTGCTCGCGCACCTCGCTGGTGACCTGGTCGGCGAGCTTCGTGCGGCCGTCGTACATGGTCAGCAGGATCGTCGAGACGTGCAGGCTGGTGTTGAGGTGGGCGCGCACGAGGTCGATGTTGCTCAGCAGCTGGCCGAGACCCTCCAGGGCGTAGTACTCGCACTGGATCGGGATCAGCACCTCGTTGGCCGCCACGAGTGCGTTGACCGTGAGCAGGCCGAGCGATGGCGGGCAGTCGACGAAGACGTAGTCCACGTCGAGCTCGTCGAGCGCCTCGGGGGAGAGGGCCTGGCGCAGCCGGTTCTCCCGGGCCACCATGCTGACGAGCTCGATCTCCGCACCGGCCAGGTCGATCGTCGCCGGGACGCACAGCAGGTTCGGCGACGCCGTGCTCTCCGCCGCAGCCTCGGCCAGCCGGATCTCGCCCAGCAACGCCTCGTACACCGACGGCGTGCCGAGCCGATGGTCCACGCCGAGCGCGGTGCTGGCGTTGCCCTGCGGGTCGAGGTCGATCACGAGCACGCGGACGCCGTGCATGGCGAGCGCCGCGGCCAGGTTGACGGTGCTGGTGGTCTTCCCGACGCCGCCCTTCTGGTTGGCGACGGTCAGGACCCGCCGGTGGCTCGGGCGCGGCATCCGGTAGCGGTCCGGGTGCAGCACGCGCGCGGCGCGCGCCGCTTCCTCCGCGATCGGCGTCCACCCGGGTGTTTCACGTGAAACATGGTCGGGGGAGATCTCGTACTGGGACACCTTGAACGTCACGCCCGCCCTCTCCTGCGCGCCGCGCGGACCGGGGCACCGGTCTCCCGCTCGACGACGACCACCGTGCTCGGAGGATCGATGATCCCCGACCCGCACCGTTCGATCCGGGGGACCCCGCCGCCGAGCCGTTGCACGGCTGCTGCGTCCCGCTCCACCTCGTCCGCCGCGCCGGCCCCCTTGATCGCGAGCATGTGCCCACCGGGCCGGAGCAGCGGCAGGCACCAGCCAGCGAGGCGGGCCAGCGGTGCGACGGCACGAGAGGTCACCACGTCGGCTCCCTCCCATCGCCGCCGCACGTCATCTTCCTCGGCCCGGCCCCGCTCCACCTCGACCGCCACGCCGAGATCGGCGATCACCTCTCGCAACCACTCGACCCGACGAGCGAGCGGCTCCACGAGCACGACCCGGGCATCGGGCTGGGCCAGTGCCAACGGTATCCCGGGAAGGCCCGCTCCCGAACCCACGTCCACCAGACGCGCGCCATCCGGCACCAGCGCCGCGACGACCGCACAGTTGAGCACGTGCCGATCCCACACGCGGTCCACCTCACGGGGACCGAGCAGTCCGCGCTCGACCCCCGTGGTAGCGAGGTGCTCGGCGTAGCGCCGGGCGAGCGGCAGGCGCTCGCCGAAGACAGCAGTGCCCGGATCAGGCACTGCGGAAGACGACGACCTGCCGGCGCGGCTCCTCACCCTCGCTCTCGCTGGCCACGCCCTTGACCTTCGCGACGGCGTCGTGCACGACCTTGCGCTCGAACGGGGTCATCGGGCGGAGGCGCACCGACTCGCCGGTCTCCAGCACGTCGTTGGCCGTGCGCGTGCCGAGCGCGGTGAGCTCGTCGCGGCGGCCCTCCCGCCACTTCGCGATGTCGAGCATCAGCCGGCTGCGGTTGCCCGACACCTGCTGCACCGCGAGCCGCGTGAGCTCCTGCAGCGCCTCGAGCACCGCGCCGCGCTCCCCGACGAGCTTGTCGAGGTCGTCGCCACCCACGATGCTGACGATCGCGCGTCCCGCCTCGACGTCGAGGTCGATGTCGCCGTCGTAGTCCAGGATGTCCAGCAGCTGCTCGAGGTAGTCGCCCGCGATGTCACCCTCTCGCACCAGCTGGTCCTCGGCGGAGGTGGGCCCGTCCTGCGCAGTCTTCGGCACGATGCGTCTCCTCTCTGAACAGGTGCGGCGCGTCCGGTGGTCCGGAACGCGCCGCTGCGGCCGCCGGTGGGGCGACCGCGGATGTCTCGTGGGTCAGCGGCGCTTGCGCGGGCGGCGCGCCGGCGGCCGGGAGCCGCCTCCGCTGCGCGCTCCGCGCTCGGCACCGCCCTGGCTGCCGTTCACGCCCGAGCCGTTGCCGGATGTGTTCTTCGGCTCGGTCGCCGGTGCGGCGCCGTTCGGGCCGGATCCGGCCGGCTTCGGGGTGATCGGCTTGGCACCCGGGCGCTTCGCGGGCTTCTTCTCCTCGGCCGAAGCGGCCTCCGGGCGGACCGGCTTCTGGCCGGGCCGGGGAGCCCGCGCCTGCCGGTTGACGGCCGTCTGCTCGCGCTTGGCGCTCTCCTCGGCGTCGATCCGCTTGTACACGACGTACTGCTGCCCGAGCGTCCACAGGTTGTTCGACACCCAGTAGAGGAGCACGGCGAGCGGCAGGAACGGCGCACCGACGACGACGCCGATCGGGAAGACGTACAGCATCAGCCGGTTCATGATCGCGGTCTGCGGGTTCTCGGCCTGCGCCGCGGTCTGCCGGGCCACCGAGTGCCGGGCGGTGATGTGGGTGAAGATGCCCGCGGCGATCATCAGCGGGATCATCACGATCAGCATCTGGGCGATCGAGGTGCCCGCGGCGTTGAGCACCTGCTCGCCCTGCGTCACCCAACTGCCCAGCTTCGCCCCGAACAGGGAGGAGCGGTTGAAGGACTGGACCTCCTCCAGCCCGAAGAAGTAGTTCTGGGTGCGCGGCGAGCCGTCGCCGTTGAGGGGACCGAACTCGCGCAGCACGTGGAACAGGCCGATGAACACCGGAACCTGCACCAGGACGGGAAGACAGCCGCCGAGCGGGTTGACGCCGTGCTCCTTCTGGAGCCGCTGCATCTCCTCGGCCTGCTTCTGCTTGTCGTTCGCGTACTTCTTGCGGAGCTTCGCGATCTCCGGCTGGAACTCCTGCATCCGGCGCATCGAGCGCACCTGGTGCACGAACGGCTTGTACAGGATGGCCCGCAGGGTGAAGACCAGGAACATCACCGACAGCGCCCAGGCGACGCCGTTGTCCGGGCCGAGGAGGAAGCCGAAGACCTCGTGCCAGACCCAGAGGATGAACGAGACCGGGTAGTAGATGAAGTTCAGCACGGGGCTTGCTCCTCGATGTTCTTCCGGGCCGGGCGGGATCGGCGCGGCGGCACCGGGTCGACCCCGCCAGGGTGCCATGGCGCGCAGCGCACCAACCGCCGGACCGTGAGCCACGAACCGCGCAGCACCCCGTGCACTTGCAGTGCCTCGATCGCGTACGCGCTGCAGGAGGGGTAGAAGCGGCAGGTCGGCGGGAGCGCGGGAGAGACCCAGCGCTGGTAGCCGCGCAGGAGCGCCACGGGCAGCCGCGTCAGCGGGGATCGCCGCTCGTCATCCACGGCGGGTGGCACCCGCCTTCCGGAGAACGCCGTGCAGACCGGCGTCGAGGTCGACGCCCAGCTCGGCCGATGAGGCCTCCGCTGCCGGCGGCAGCGCCCTCACCACGACCATCGCACCGGCGGGGAGCCCCTCGAGCCGTGGCGCGATCAGGTGCCGCAGGCGACGGCTCACGCGGTGGCGGACGACGGAGCCGCCCACCGCCTTGCTCACCACGAGCCCGGCACGCGGCGCACCGTCGGCCGCGGGGCAGTGCATGTGGACCACGAGCCTGGACCGGCCGCTGCGCCACCCGCGCCGGAGGACGGCGACGAACTCGTCCCGGCGCGTGAGCCGGAACCCCGCCGGCAGCACCGGTCCGGCCGGATCAGGCGGAGAGCCGCTGGCGGCCCTTGCCACGGCGGGCCGCGATGATGGCGCGCCCGGCGCGGGTGCGCATGCGCAGCCTGAAGCCGTGCGTACGGGCCCGGCGGCGGTTGTTGGGCTGGAAGGTGCGCTTGCCCTTGCTCACGGTCGGCTCTCCTGGACGACGGCGGTGCGGGGCAGGCCGTCGCTGATCATCATGCGGGTGGTTCGGACGGTGGTGCTTCGGCGCCCGCACGGATCGGGCGCCGCTCCCGGCGCACGACTGGGCGCACCACGGGCAGCACTCGACCCGCATGTACGGGCACGGTTGCAACCAGGGTACGCAGCGTGTGGAGAAGGGGTCAAACCAGGCCACCCCCGTCGCCCGAGACCATCCTGGTGCCCGATTGCGTGACAGCAGCGGCTTGTGGCATGGCCCCGACGTTGTTAGCGTGCCCCCTTCCACAGGTAGATCCGGGGGGATCGCCACATCGGTCGGCTGCCCGGGCCCGCGCGTCTCTCACGCTGCGTGCCCGCGTACCGTCTTGCGCACAGGTGTGGACAAGTCTGGGGATGATCGCCCCTTCACCCGGGGTGCGTAGTCGTCCGGGGCGACGACCGGAGGGGAGCGCGGACCGGTGGCCGACCAACCAGGAGACTTGGGACAGGTCTGGAACCGCGTCATCGCCGATCTCTCCGGCGCCGCGGCGGGCTCGGGTCAGTCGCTCTCCCCGCAGCAGCGCGCCTTCCTCCGCCTCACGCGTCCGCTGGGTCTGATCGACGGCACGGCGCTGCTCGCCGCGCCGAGCGAGTTCGCCAAGGACGCGATCGAGCGGATCCTGCGTCGGCCGATCAGCGACGCGCTCGGGCGGCACCTGGGCGTCACGGTCAACCTCGCGGTCGTCGTCGACGCCTCCGCGGCGTCCGGCGGCACCGAGGTCCCGGACCCACCGGGGATGCCGAGCCGCACCGTCACCGCCGTCGCCCGCGATGCCGAGGAGCGCGTGCCCGCCGAGCAGCAGCGGGACGAGCCCGCCGGTTCGGACGGGGTCGCCCTGCCCACCACGGGCCCCCTCGCGGCGGCGGTCGTCGAGGCCGACGGCGTGCGGGGCGGCGGCGGTCCCCGCGAGAACGGCGAGGCGCGCCCCCCCGAGGTCTGGCCCACCTACTCCGGCCCGCCGGCGGGCGAGACCGTCACGCCGCGCTCGCAGACGCGGCTGAACGAGAAGTACACGTTCGACACCTTCGTGATCGGGGCGTCCAACCGCTTCAGCCACGCCGCCGCCGTCGCGGTGGCCGAGGCGCCCGCCCGCGCGTACAACCCGCTCTTCATCTGGGGCGACTCCGGGCTGGGCAAGACCCACCTGCTGCACGCGGTCGGCCACTACACGCAGCGGCTGTTCCCCGGCATGCGCGTGCGGTACGTCTCCACCGAGGAGTTCACGAACGACTTCATCAACTCGCTGCGCGACGACCGCAAGGTGGCGTTCCAGCGCCGCTACCGCGACGTCGACGTGCTGCTGGTGGACGACATCCAGTTCCTGGAGGGCAAGGAAGGCACCCAGGAGGAGTTCTTCCACACCTTCAACACCCTCCACAACGCCAACAAGCAGATCGTCGTCTCCTCCGACCGGCCGCCGAAGCGCCTCGAGACCCTCGAGGACCGGATGCGGACGCGGTTCGAGTGGGGTCTCATCACCGACATCCAGCCGCCCGAGCTGGAGACCCGGATCGCGATCCTGAGGAAGAAGGCGGCGCAGGACCGGCTCGCCGTCCCCGGCGACGTCCTGGAGTTCATCGCCGAGCGCATCGAGCGCAACATCCGGGAGCTGGAGGGCGCGCTCATCCGCGTCACCGCGTTCGCGTCGCTGAACCGGCAGCCGGTCGACACGCAGCTCGCCGAGATCGTGCTGCGCGACCTCATCCCGGACTCTGCGGCGTCCGAGATCACGGCGCCCACGATCATGGCCGTCACCGCCGAGTTCTTCGGCGTCACGATCGACGAGCTGTGCGGGCCGGGGAAGTCGAAGGCGCACGCCCAGCCCCGCCAGATCGCCATGTACCTGTGCCGCGAGCTGACCGATCTCTCCCTGCCGCGCATCGGGCAGACGTTCGGCGGCCGCGACCACACCACCGTCATGCACGCCGACAAGAAGATCCGCAACGAGATCGCCCAGCGCCGGAAGACCTTCGAACAGGTCCAGGAGCTGACGGCGCGGATCAAGCAGCGCGCCCGGCACTGACGCGCGGGCGCCGGCCCCGTCGTACGAGCGGCACACCCGTCCCATGGGTACGGACGAGGGTGCCGCTCGTTCAGTTCGTGGCTCAGTTCGTGGCTCTGTGCGATCGCTCCCCGTGCACGGCCATCAGCGCTGCGTCACCACGCGCGGTCACCGGGCATCGTCACTCCTGTGCGACGAGGCAGCTCCGCGGGTTGCTCACAGTGAGTTCCGCCGCGCGGATCCGGTCGCGCTGCGTTCCCACCCGACCACTCTTCACCCACATCTGGGGACAACTCTGTGGATGGACGCCGAGGGGCCCGTGGACGGATCGTGCGCACCCGGTGGAAAACCGGTGTCCACCGCGGGGACAGTTGCCCGATCCGGAGCGTCATCCACGGGTCCCCCCATCCGCCCACCGGTGCGCCCACGCCGGTCTCCACATCCGAACACGGCCTCCGACCAGCACGAACGTCGCCCATCCACACTGCGCACAGGCCCTTTCACTACTACTGGTCTTCTCTCTTTGAACATCTAAGAGAGAAGAAGCGGCGTGGATGGATCGGACGGGCGTGCTTCGATCGGGTACCCCATGGCCGGGATGACACCCGCTGTCCGGAGGCTCTACGGTGGTCTCCCCGGACCGGGTCCTCCCGGCACCGCGGCGGCGTCCGGGCGCCGCACCCACAACGCCCGCCGGCATGCGAGCCGGCGACCCCGAGTCGTCCTCAGCGCGAGAGGTCCCTTCATGAAGTTCCGGGTCGAACGCGACGTCCTCGCCGACGCCGCCGCCTGGGTGGCCCGCAGCCTCCCGGCGCGGCCGCCGGTCCCGGTGCTCGGCGGCGTTCTCGTCGAGGCCGCGGGCGGGGCCGACGGCGACCGGCTCACGGTCTCCGGGTTCGACTACGAGACGTCGGCGCGCGTCGAGCTCGACGCCACGATCGGCGATCCGGGCCGGGTGCTCGTCTCGGGCCGGCTGCTCGCCGACATCACCCGAGCGCTGCCCGCCAAGCCGGTCGACCTCGTCGTCGACGGCGCCCGGGCCACGATCAACTGCGGCAACAGCCGGTTCAGCCTGCCCACCATGCCGGTCGAGGACTACCCGCAGCTGCCGGCCATGCCCCAGCTCGCCGGCACGGTGGCGGCGAGCGAGCTCGCCGAGGCCGTCGCCCAGGTGGCCGTCGCGGCCGGCCGGGACGACACGCTGCCGATGCTCACCGGCATCCGGCTGGAGATCGAGGGGCAGCGGCTCACCCTCGCGGCCACCGACCGGTTCCGGCTCGCCGTCCGCGAGCTGGACTGGACCCCGGAGGACGACGCGCAGTCGAGCGCGGTGCTGATCCCGGCGCGCACGCTCGCCGAGGTCGCGAAGACGCTCTCCGGCGCGGGCACCGTGGAGATCGCCCTGTCGGCGGGCGACGGGATGCTGGGCATCACGGGCGGCGGCCGCCGGGCCACCACCCGGCTGCTCGACGCCGAGTTCCCGCGCTTCCGCCAGCTGATCCCGGCCGAGCACACGAGCGCCGCCGTCATCGAGGTCGCCCCGCTCGTCGAGGCGATCAAGCGCGTCGCGCTGGTCACCGACCGCGTCGCGCAGGTCCGCATGGAGTTCGCCGACGACGGGCTGCGCCTCGCCGCGGGCGGCGACGACGTGGGCAGCGCCGAGGAAGAGCTTCCGTGTGATCTCGACGGCGCGCCGCTCGTGATCGCGTTCAACCCCGGGTACCTTCTCGACGGCCTCGGTGCCCTGCACACCGAGCGGGCGCAGCTCACGTTCACCACGCCGAACCGCCCCGCACTGGTGCGCCCGGTCCCGGCCGCGCCTGCGGAGGACGGGGGCACCGAGGAGACTGCGGAACCGGTGCCGGGTTACCTGCACCTGTTGATGCCCGTGCGCCTGCCCGGCTGACGGCCGGGCGCGCCCGACTCCGGGGGAGACAACGTGCAACTGGGACTCATCGGGCTCGGCCGGATGGGCGGCAACATGCGCGACCGGCTGCGGTCCGCCGGCCACGAGGTGGTCGGCTACGACCCGCGCCCCGAGGTGAGCGACGTCGAGTCGCTGGCCGCGCTCGCGAAGGCGCTCACGGCGCCACGGGTCGTGTGGGTGATGGTCCCGTCCGGTGAGCCGACGCGCAGCACCGTGCGGGCGCTCGGCGACGTGCTGGAGCCGGCCGACCTCGTGATCGACGGGGGCAACTCGCGCTACACCGACGACGGACCCAACGCCGCGCTGCTCGACGAGAAGGGGATCGGCTACCTCGACGTCGGCGTCTCGGGCGGGATCTGGGGCAAGGCCAACGGCTACGGCCTGATGGCGGGCGGATCCGCGGAGCACGTCGAACGCGCCATGCCGATCTTCGACGCGCTGCGCCCCGAGGGACCGCGCGAGGAGGGCTTCGTGCACGCGGGTCCGGTGGGCGCGGGGCACTTCTCGAAGATGGTCCACAACGGCATCGAGTACGGCCTCATGCAGGCCTACGCGGAGGGCTTCGAGCTGCTCTCCGCGGCCGAGCTCGTCACCGACGTGCCCGGGGTGCTGCAGGCGTGGTCGCGCGGCACCGTGGTGCGCTCGTGGCTGCTCGACCTGCTCGTCGACGCGCTGCGGGAGGACCCCGGCCTGGCGAGGCTCGACGACTACGTCGAGGACTCCGGCGAGGGGCGCTGGACGATCGAGGAGGCCATCCAGCACGCCGTGCCGCTGCCGGTGATCTCCGCGGCGCTGTTCGCGCGGTTCGCGTCCCGGCAGGACTCGTCGCCCGCGATGCGGGCCGTCGCGGCCCTGCGCCAGCGGTTCGGCGGGCACGCCGTGCGCTCGGCGGCCGGGCCGGCCGGCACCCCCGGGGAGCACGCCGGCCCGAGCTCGGGTACCGGCAGCACCCAGTAAGTGACCCCGTGCACCTCAGCCGACTAGCCGTCACGGACTTCCGCTCGTGGGAGAGCGCCGAGCTCGACCTGGGGCCGGGCGTCACGGTGCTCATCGGGCCGAACGGGGTGGGGAAGACCAACCTGGTGGAGGCCGCCGGGTACCTGGCCACCCTCGGCTCGCACCGCGTGGCGACCGACGCCCCGCTCATCCGGCGGGGCGCGGCGCGGGCGCTCGTGCGCGGGCTCGTGGTGCACCAGGGCCGCGAGCTGGCCGTCGAACTGGAGATCGCTCCAGGGCGGGCCAACCGGGCCCGGCTGAACCGCGCGCCGGCGAAGCCGCGGGACGTGCTGGGGATCCTGCGCACCGTCCTGTTCGCCCCCGAGGACCTCGCGCTGGTGCGCGGCGACCCGGGCGAGCGCCGCCGGTTCCTCGACGACCTGCTCGTACTGCGGTTCCCGCGCTACGCCGCCGTCCGCTCCGACTACGACCGCGTGCTGCGGCAGCGCTCCGCCCTGTTGAAGACCGCGCGGGGCGGCGGCGACCTGCGCACGCTCGACGTGTGGGACGGCCACCTCGCGCGGCACGGCGCCGCGCTGCTCGCAGGCAGGCTGGAGCTCGTCGCCGCCGTCGGGCCGCACGCGGTGGAGGCGTTCGCCGAGGTCGCGCCCACCTCGGACCCGATCGCGGTCGGCTACCGGTGCAGCCTCGACGGCGAGCTCCCGGCGTCGGCGGACGGGCTGGAGCAGCTCCTGCTGGAGGCGATGGGGCGCGTGCGGCGGCAGGAGGTGGAGCGGGGCGTCTGCCTCGTCGGACCGCACCGCGACGACCTGGAGCTGCGGCTCGGGGACGGCCCGGCGAAGGGGTACGCGAGCCACGGGGAGTCCTGGGCGCTGGCGCTCGCACTGCGGCTGGCGTCCTACCGGCTGCTCCGCGCGGACGACGTCGAGCCGGTCCTCGTGCTCGACGACGTGTTCGCGGAGCTGGACAGCCGTCGGCGTACGGCACTCGCCGACGTCGCTCGCCGCGCCGAACAGGTGCTGATCACCGCCGCGGTGGCCGAGGACGTCCCGGAGGGTCTGGACGGCGACCGCTTCGCGGTGAACGGAGGGCGGGTGGAGCGCCTCGCGCAAGAGGCGACGTCAGGAGGTCGGCTGTGATCTCACCCACCTGGGGACAAAGGTGTGGATACTGTGGATAACTTCCGTCGCACTGGTGATGACGAGCGGAAACGACCGCCTGTCGTGTCCGGGGAACCGCCCATCGCACCCCTTTCGAGGCAGCCTGTCCCCAACCCTGGGGATGAAAGCGAGGCGACCGCTGGTCGCAGCCGTGGCGCGGATCTCGCCCGCGACGCACTGCGCGCGGCCCGGGAGGCCTCCGCGGAGCGGGCGGCGAAACGCACCGCCGAGATGCAGGGGCGCAAACCCGCCAACCCGCGCGGCCGGCGCAGGCGGTGGTCCGGCGCCGGCCCGGACGAGCGCGACCCGCAGCCGTTCGGCCGGGTGGTCTCGCGGGTGGCGCTGGACCGCGGCTGGTCCCCCCGGCTGACCGACGCCACCGTCCTCGGCCGGTGGCCGCACCTGGTGGGAGCCGAGATCGCCGACCACTGCACACCGTTGTCGCTGCGGGACGGCGAGCTCGTGCTGCAGGCCGAGTCCACAGCGTGGGCCACGCAGCTGCGCCAGCTGCAACGGCAGCTGCTCTCCCGGCTGGCCGGGGCCGTCGGGAAGGACGTCGTGCGCCGGATCCGCGTGGTCGGGCCGTCCGGGCCGAGCTGGAGGCACGGTCCGCGGCACGTCCGCGGCAGGGGGCCCCGGGACACGTACGGATGATTCGATCGCGGCATGCGCCGAATCAGGGCGACGTGATGAGGCCGTAGCCCGTTCCATTCCCCTTCACGGCCGCCCGGACTCGTCTCGGTTCGCAAACGGCTGTCTGAGGGGATTCTGGGGGTGTCCTAGCCGCGTTCCACGGGGGGCGCCCCGGTATGATGGAGGAGTGTTTCCCGGGCGCTCCCCGATCGCCCGGTCTAGTGGCCCTGGTGCGGGGGCGCTTCGTGCGCCCGCCCCGGGCCGTCGTGGCGAGGAGACAGGCTGCCCGTGCCGGAGAAGAAGAACGCCTACAGCGCGTCGTCCATCACCGTTCTCGAAGGTCTCGAGGCGGTCCGCAAGCGGCCCGGCATGTACATCGGATCCACCGGTGAGCGGGGTCTGCACCACCTGATCTGGGAGGTCGTGGACAACGCCGTCGACGAGGCGATGGCGGGCTACGCCACGCGCGTCGAGGTCACGCTGCAGGAGGACGGGGGCGTCCGCGTCGTCGACGACGGCCGCGGCATCCCGGTCGGTATGCACCCGGTGGAGAAGAAGCCCGCCGTCGAGATGGTGCTCACGATGCTGCACGCGGGCGGCAAGTTCGACAGCGACTCCTACGCCGTGTCGGGCGGTCTGCACGGCGTCGGCGTCTCCGTGGTCAACGCGCTGTCGGTCGCGCTCGACGTCGAGATCCACACCGACGGCTTCGTGTGGCGCCAGCACTACGCCCGCTCGGTGCCCGGGCCCCTGCGCAAGGGCGAGCCCACCAAGCTCACCGGCTCCACCGTCACGTTCTGGCCCGACGGCGACATCTTCGAGACGCTCACGTTCAACATCGAGACGATCCGCCGCAGGCTGCAGGAGATGGCCTTCCTCAACAAGGGCCTCACCATCATCCTGCGGGACGAGCGCAACGGGCACCCGGCCGAGGAGGAGGAGCCCGACGCGGAGGGCTACGTGGCGAAGGTCAAGGAGTACACCTTCTGCTACCCCAACGGGCTCGAGGACTTCGTCGCGCACCTGAACAAGAGCAAGGACCCGATCCACAAGAAGCTCGTCTCCTACACGGGCGAGGGCGACGGCCACGCGGTCGAGGTGGCGATGCAGTGGAACTCGGGCTACACCGAGTCCGTCTACACGTTCGCCAACACGATCAACACGCACGAGGGCGGCACCCACGAGGAGGGCTTCCGCTCGGCCCTCACCACGACGGTCAACCGCTACGCACGCGACAAGAAGCTGCTCAAGGAGAAGGACCCGGCGCTGTCCGGCGACGACATCCGCGAGGGCCTCGCCGCGATCGTCTCGGTCAAGGTCAAGGAGCCCCAGTTCGAGGGGCAGACCAAGACCAAGCTGGGCAACACCGAGGTCAAGTCGTTCGTGCAGCGGGTGAGCAACGAGTGGCTCGCCGACTGGTTCGAGCGCAACCCCACCGAGGCCAAGACCATCGTCAACAAGGCGGTGCAGTCCGCGCAGGCCCGGATGGCCGCGCGCAAGGCGCGCGAGCTGGTGCGGCGCAAGAGCGCGGGCGACATCGGCGGCCTTCCCGGCAAGCTCGCCGACTGCCGGTCCACCGACCCGTCCAAGTCCGAGGTCTACATCGTCGAGGGCGACTCGGCCGGTGGCTCGGCCAAGTCCGGGCGCGACTCGATGTACCAGGCGATCCTGCCGATCCGCGGCAAGATCATCAACGTCGAGAAGGCGCGCATCGACCGCGTGCTCAAGAACACCGAGGTCCAGTCCATCATCACGGCGCTGGGCACCGGCATCCACGACGAGTTCGACCTGTCGAAGCTGCGGTACCACAAGATCGTGCTCATGGCCGACGCCGACGTCGACGGCCAGCACATCCGCACCCTGCTGCTCACGCTGCTGTTCCGCTTCATGCGGCCGCTGGTCGAGGCCGGGCACGTGTTCCTCGCGCAGCCGCCGCTCTACAAGATCAAGTGGAGTGGCCGGGGGGCCGAGCCGGAGTTCGCCTACACCGACCGCGAGCGCGACGGCCTCATCGAGGCCGGCCGGGCGGCGGGCAAGAAGCTGCCCAAGGACGAGGGCGTCCAGCGCTACAAGGGCCTCGGCGAGATGAACGCCAAGGAGCTCTGGGAGACCACGATGGACCCGGCCAACCGGCTGCTCCTGCAGGTCACGCTCGACGACGCCGCCACAGCCGACGAGCTGTTCTCGATCCTGATGGGCGAGGACGTCGAGTCGCGCCGGTCGTTCATCACGCGCAACGCCAAGGACGTGCGGTTCCTGGACGTCTAGTCCCCGACCGCTCCAGGACAGCACGAGCAGAGAAGGACCATGACCGACACCTTGGACCCCACGCTTCCACCGCCGCCGGACGGCGACCGCACGGAGCCGGTCGACATCCAGCAGGAGATGCAGCGCTCCTACATCGACTACGCGATGAGCGTGATCGTCGGCCGGGCGCTGCCGCTCGTCGAGGACGGGCTCAAGCCGGTGCACCGGCGCGTCCTGTACTCGATGGGGGAGAACGGCTTCCGGCCCGACCGCAGCTACGTCAAGTGCGCGCGCGTGGTCGGCGAGGTGATGGGCAACTACCACCCCCACGGCGACTCCGCGATCTACGACGCGCTGGTGCGCCTCGCGCAGCCGTGGTCGATGCGCTACCCGCTGATCGACGGGCAGGGCAACTTCGGCTCCCGGGGCAACGACCCCGCGGCGGCGATGCGGTACACCGAGTGCCGGCTGTCCCCGCTCGCCATGGCGATGCTGCAGGACATCGACGAGGAGACCGTCGACTTCGCCGACAACTACGACGGCAAGACCCAGGAACCGCTGATCCTGCCGTCGCGCGTGCCCAACCTGCTGATCAACGGCAGCGTCGGCATCGCGGTCGGCATGGCCACCAACATCCCGCCGCACAACCTGCGCGAGGTCGGCGACGGCGTCGTGTGGGCGCTGGACAACTGGGAGGCCACCGACGAGGAGCTCCTCGAGGCGCTGATGCAGCGCATCAAGGGACCCGACTTCCCGACCGCGGGCCTCATCGTCGGGCGCGACGGCATCGAGCAGGCCTACCGCACGGGCCGCGGCTCGGTCCGGATGCGGGCGGTGGTCGAGGTCGAGGAGGACGCCAAGGGGCGCACCACCCTCGTGATCACCGAGCTGCCGTACCAGGTCAACCCGGACAACCTCATCGAGTCGATCGCGCAGCAGCACCGCGACGGCAAGCTCTCCGGCATCGCCGAGATCAACGACGAGTCGTCCGACCGCGTCGGCATGCGGATCGTCATCACGCTCAAGCGCGACGCCGTCGCCAAGGTCGTGATCAACAACCTCTACAAGCACACCCAGCTGCAGCAGGGCTTCGGCGTCAACATGCTGGCCATCGTCGACGGCGTGCCGCGCACGCTCCGGCTCGACCAGGTGGTCCGCAACTACATCCGCCACCAGATCGACGTCATCGTCCGGCGCACCCGCTACCGGCTGCGCAAGGCCGAGGAACGGGCCCACATCCTGCGTGGCTACGTCAAGGCGCTCGACGCGCTCGACGAGGTCATCGCGCTGATCCGGGCATCGGAGACGGTCGACGTCGCGCGCACGGGCCTGATGGAGCTGCTCGACGTCGACGAGATCCAGGCCCAGGCGATCCTGGACATGCAGCTGCGGCGGCTCGCCGCACTGGAGCGCCAGAAGATCATCGACGAGCTGGCCGAGATCGAGCGCACCATCGCCGACCTCGAGGACATCCTCGCCCGGCCGGAGCGGCAGCGCACGATCGTGCGCGAGGAGCTCACCGAGATCGTCGAGAAGCACGGCGACGAGCGGCGCACGCAGATCGTGGCCGACGACGGCGACGTCACCAACGAGGACCTGATCGCCGTCGAAGACGTCGTCGTGACGATCACCCAGACCGGCTACGCCAAGCGTACGAAGACCGACCTGTACCGGGCGCAGAAGCGCGGTGGGAAGGGCGTGCAGGGCGCGCAGCTGAAGCAGGACGACATCGTCGCCCACTTCTTCGTGTGCTCCACGCACGACTGGATGCTGTTCTTCACGAACAAGGGCCGGGTGTACCGCCTGAAGGCGTACGAGCTGCCGGAGGCCAACCGCAGCGCCCGCGGCCAGCACGTGGCCAACCTGCTCGCGTTCCAGCCGGACGAGCACATCGCGCAGGTCATGCAGATCAAGGACTACCAGGCTGCGCCCTATCTCGTCCTCGCGACGAGAAGCGGCCTGGTGAAGAAGTCCCGGCTCACCGACTTCGACTCCAACCGCACCGGCGGCCTGATCGGCATCAACCTGCGGGAGGACGACGAGCTCGTCGGCGCCGTGCTCTGCTCGGCCGACGACGACCTGCTGCTCGTGTCGGCGGAGGGCCAGTCCATCCGGTTCGCGGCGAGCGACGCTGCGCTGCGCCCGATGGGCCGCGCCACGTCCGGCGTGCTGGGGATGCGCTTCAACGACGGCGACCGGCTGCTGGCGCTCGCCGTGGTGCGGCCGGAGACCTTCGTGCTCGTCGCCACCGCGGGTGGATACGCCAAGCGCACCCCGATCGAGGACTATCCGGTGCAGGGTCGGGGCGGCAAGGGTGTTCTGACCCTCCAGTACGACCGTCGTCGTGGCACTCTGGTCGGCGCGCTCATCGTCGGGATCGACGACGAGCTCTACGCGATCACCTCGACCGGCGGGGTGATCCGCACGACGGCCCGCGAGGTCCGCAAGGCCGGCCGGCAGACGAAGGGGGTCCGCCTGATGAACCTCGGCGAGGGCGCCACGCTGCTCGCGGTGGCCCGCAACGCCGAGGACGACGACGCGGACGACCAGTCGCTCGGCTGAGCTCGCGAGCCGCCCCACCCACAAGGCCCCGAGGAGACGTTCACCTCGTGAACGACACGACGACACCGGACGAGCCCGACGGCCACGGCCGCGTGGCGACCGGCGAGCAGGCGGCGATCCCGCAGCAGGGCAACGGAGCGGCGGCCGCCGCTCCGTCCCAGCCCGGCGCCGCCGGGACGAACGGATCCGCCCCCGCCCCGGCCGAGGAGGTGCCCGCAGCCGAGCGACCGGTCGATCCCACCGGAGCGGACGCGCCCACGGCGCACCTGCAGGTGCCCCAGCCCCCGGCACCCGACCCGGATCCGGCCACCACGACACCGGAGGCACAGGCGGCGTCCACCCCGACACCGACACCCACACCGACACCCACACCGCGTCCGCCCGCCCCTGAGCCTGCGCCCGGGCCGATGCCCGGGCCCGGGCCGGAGGCGGCGGCCCCGCCGCCGTGGCACCGGATGTCCGGGGGCGAAGCCCCGGAACCGGCGCCGGAGCCCGCGCCCGAGCCCTCGGGCGGCGGCAGCATCCTCGACGAGGGGCCCACCGCGTTCCTCGAGCCGCCCGTGCGGTTCGACGACGACCGCACCGGGTCGGGTTCGTCCACCGACACCGGCAGCTGGTCCAGTGTTCGGACGATGCGCAACCGGCCACCCCGGCAGGCTGCGCTCCAGCTCAAGAGGCTCGACCCGTGGTCGGTGCTGAAGCTGGGCCTCGTGCTGGCCGTCGTGCTGTTCTTCATCTGGCTGGTGGCGGTCGGCGTGCTCTACGGCGCGCTCGACGGCATGGGCGTGTGGGACCGGCTCAACGGCACCTACGCCGACCTGGTGTCCGGGGACACCCCCACCGGCAGCCCGCTGATCAGCGCGGGCCGCGTGTTCGGCTTCGCCGCGGTGATCGGGGCGATCAACAGCCTGCTCTTCGCCGTGGCCGTCACGGTCGGCGCGTTCGTCTACAACGTGTCCGCCGACCTGGTCGGGGGCATCGAGGTCACCCTCTCCGAGCGGGACTGAAGCGAGGGGGTATCCGGTTGAAGGCAGCTGGGGACGCTGCGGTAGCCTCGTCCCCAGTCGCACGGGCCCATAGCTCAGTTGGTTAGAGCGCGTCGCTGATAACGACGAGGTCGCTGGTTCAAATCCAGCTGGGCCCACTCCCCGAGCTCCACTCCGGACATCCTTCGGGACAGGTTAGGACGTGATCCTCGTGAAGAAGCTCATCGCGGTTGCCGTTGCCCTCGCCGCGGGCGCCTTCATCTTCTCCAAGGTCCGCGCATCCCGCGAGACCGACCTCTGGCACGAGGCAACCAACAGCTGAACCCGGCCAGCACCGCCCGCTGCTGAGCGGGTAACGTCCCCGCTCAGCCAGGGGACGTAGCTCAATTGGCAGAGCACCGCCTTTGCAAGGCGGGGGTTAGGGGTTCGATTCCCCTCGTCTCCACCACGCCTGACCTGCGCTGATACGGGTCGTCCGCACTCTCGGACCACCGTGATGGCACTGTCAGTGGCGATGGCTAGCTTCGACGGGTGCCCTAGAACCCGTCGAAGGCCCGCGCCGAGGGGATGATCCGGCGCCGCGGGAACTCCTTCCAGGCGATCCTCTTCGCAGGCACCGACCCGGTCACCGGGCGGCAGCTCTACCTGCGCGGGTCCAGCACCGACGAGGCCGAGGCCAAAAAAGATCCTGCGCCAGTTCAAGGCGCAGGTGGCCGAGCAGCGCCACGCCAAGACTCGAGCCTCGCTCCGGTCGGCGATCGTGTCCTGGCTGGAGACGCACGAGCTCGAAGAGTCAACGCGCGAGAACTACGTCCGCTGCGCGGAGCCGATTGGGAAGGTCACCACGCACGTCCTGGAGCGGCTCTACGCCGAGCTTCGCCGCTGCGGGTCCCGGTGCGGCGGACGTCCGTTCGTCGAGCACCCGGTCGAGGGGCCGCACGAGTGTCGCGAGGTCCGCCACAAGCGGCCGCCTGGTCACCCGCCGGCCGCCGGCTATCCGCCGCACGACTGCGCGGAGAAGGGCTGCGTGGTCGTCGAGTGCCAGCCGCACGTCTGCTCTCCACTCGCGCCCGCGTCCGTCCGCAAAATCCACTTCGTCATTCGCGGCGTGATGAGGGCGGCGCAGAGGTGGGGCTGGATCAGCTCGAACCCGGCCGAACTCGCCCGCATCCCACGGGTCCCGCCTCCGGATCCCGACCCGCCGACGCCGGCCGAGGCGGCGGCTCTGGTGGCTGCTGCGTGGGAGGAGGACGAGGACTGGGGCACGCTCGTGTGGCTCGCGATGGTGACCGGCGTGCGGCGGGCCGAGCTGCTCGCGCTCCGCTGGTCGGACATCGACCCGGAGAACGGGATCGTTGCCGACCGGCGCAACCACGTGCGTGTGACCGGCCGGAACATCGAGAAGGACACCAAGACCCACCGCGCCCGTCGCGTGTCCGTCGATGAGGCGACTCTGGAGATCCTCGCCGAGCACCGGCAACGGTACGAGGAACGTTGCCGAGCGGTCGCGGTCCGGCCGGCGCGGACGTCCTACGTGTTCTCCTACTCGCCCACAACGACCGGCCGTGCAACCCGAGCGGCGTGACCCACCGTTACGGCCGGATGTGCGCCGCTCTGGGCATCGAGAGCCACCTGCACGCCCTGCGGCACTATTCGGCGACCGAGCGCTTCGGGTCTATGCGGCCTGGGTGGGCGAGGCCGACCGTAAGGCCGCGGAGCTACTCGCCGGGCGCGTGCAGCGATCCAGGCGGCGGGACTGACGTCAGCTCAGCGGAGGTGACGCCCACCCGCTACTTGTTCGAGGAGGTGAGCCTTCATGCCGAGCAGATCGTGCCCCGGTTCGACCCGGTTGAGACACTTCCTGAGGACGCCGCCAGGCTCGCCCGGATGCAATGGCGGATACCCGTCGGGCCGGTGAACGACCTGATCGGCTGGATCGAGCCCGCCGGTTGCGTGGTCATCGAGGAGGACTTCGACACCGCGCGGGTCGACGGCCTCTCGCAGTGGGTTGGGGATCACCCGGTGGTCCTGCTGAACCGGTCGTCGCCGACCGACCGTAAGCGGCTGACGCTGGCGCACGAGCTGGCCCACTTATGCTTGCACTCGGTCGAGGTCACCGAGGACATGGAAGCGGAGGCCAACCGCTTTGCTGCCGAGTTCCTGATGCCGGCCGAGATGATCCGCCCGCAACTTCGGAACCTCACGCTCGGGCGCCTCTATGACCTCAAGCGCGAATGGGGCGTCTCGATGCAGGCGCTCATCGAGCGCGCCTACTCACTCAAGGTCATGACACCAACGCAGCGCACCTCGCTCTACAAGCGGTTCAGCTCGATGGGCTGGCGTACGCGTGAGCCGATCAGCGACGAGTTGCCGCAGGAGCACCCGCGGCTTGCACGCCACATCGGCGGCGTCCTGGTGGAGAAGGGCCTGACGGCGGACGAGATCGCCCGCATTGCCGGGTACGCCGAGACGGAGGTGCACCCGTTTCAGCCGGCTGCCCCGCGCCTTCGGACCGTCTGACGTCTCCTTTACGAGACACCAAACTAGAAACCGGAGGGTTCCGCGCGGCCGACCCGGCGCTCGACCTGGTTTCAGTCTGGCATCTCCTGACGCGACCCAGTGCAACGTCGCGCGCGCAAGATTCAACCCCGGTGAGGTCCAGTGGCGGCGCGATATGGCATGGGCATTTGAACAGGCCATGGGCCTCGGCCATCCAGCAGCGGGGTCACTGGCCTCTGGCGGGTTAGAGAACCCATATCGCCACAGGCCCCTGACGAATAGGCTCGCGCTCATGACCGACGGCGACTGGAGAGATGGCGGGTTCAGGCAGCGTCGGCCCTCCGTGGAGACTCTCGCCTGGGTTGCGGCGTCGATGGGTCGGGGCAGTCGCATCGTTGGCTATCGCCGATTGACCGGTGGCGTCTGCTCCGCCGTGCATCGGGTGACTGTCGAGCGACGTGGGAAGCGAACGTTCGTCGTACTGCGGCAGTACCCGGGTGGGCTCGGACTGCAGGGGGCCTTGGAGAAGGAGATCGCCAACCTTCGCGTGGTGGCGGGAAGCGGGCTTCCGGTTCCAAATATCCTGGCTACTGATGTTGCCGGTGCTTCGACGGGAGGCGCGCCGTCGTTGCTGATGACCCGGTTACCGGGGCATGTTGACCTCAATCCGGCGGAACCTCGATCGTGGATGACGAGGATCGCGGAGATTGCTGTATTGCTGCATTCCCTCGATCTCCCGGCGAAGACGTTCCGCCCGTGGACGGATTCTTGGATCGCTCCTCTTGACGGCTTTCAGGTGCCGGTCGGCGCACCGCAGCCGGCTGTGTGGAAGGAGGCGTTTGGTGTCATGGCGGCGCCGCCGCCAAAGGACACTGCCGTCTTTCTGCACGGCGACTTCCTTCCTGTAAACATCCTGTGGTCGCGAGGAAGGATCACTGGGCTGACTGACTGGAACGGTATCCATCGAGGGTCGCGCGCGATTGACGTCGGGCACTGTCGGCGATACCTGGCGGCGCTCTACTCGCCCGAGTGGTCGGAGCAGCTTCGGTCGCTCTATGAGTCGATCGCCGGAGTGACTCTCGATCCGTGGTGGGACCTGTATGCTCTGCTGCACCATGACGACAGTCAGCCGAAGTGGATCCGTAGTCAGGTCGCAGGGCGCCGTCCCGTCCATGTGCCCGGCATGACTTCCCGGGTCGAGATCGCTATCGAGACAGCGCTACGACGCTTCGGATAACTGCGGGTTCCCTGCTGGTCGCCCTTCCGGTTCTGGCATGACGCACAGACCCTTGCACAAAGGCCGGTCGCACTCGCACCAATCACCGGCTAATAACGAGCACCACACTAGCGTCGAGCCCGCGAGCACGACCAGGGCACCTACACGACCAACGAAGGAGCCGGGGCTTCCCAGCGCCGGCCAGCCCGGTGACCGTTCCAACAACTCAGGGGTGGGGCATGAGCGAGTGGTGGCGACGCTGGACCCGCCGCGGACAGGAACAGCCGGCGGGATCGACGAGTGACGAGGCACGTGCCCACCCTCGACGAGCTACTCGCCATGATCGAGCAGATGCGGATGGGGCCGACCGGGATGGTGCACGTGATCAACACCGGCGTGGCGATCATGCGGCGCCGCTATCCGGCCGGCCTCGTCGACCGCACGTTCACCTCGCGCTACGACCTGCGGCAGATCACGCCGGTCATGATCAGTGACGAGCTGCACGACATCGCGGTGCGGATCTTCAACCTGCCGACCCTCAGTGAGGGCGACTTGATCGAGAACGATGTGGCCGGGATGCTCGACAGACTCGAAGGCGCCGACCAGGCCACGGTCCTCACCGCGCTGATCTATATGCACGGCACCGAGGCCGGTGCCTTGAAGAGCCGCACCGGTATCCAATGAGGCCCGTCTGAGCGGGAGAGGTTCGCGGGGTGACGCCGGTCCTACAGGGAGGTAGTGGCACTGCCCGTGGCAATGAAGTTCCGGCGGGCTCAGCCAACGTGAGCAACTGAGACACGGCCAGCGGGGTGCTGACCTGCGATGTGCAACGCAGCTCACATGACCGGTTCCCTTTGCAAGGCGGGGGTAGGGGTTCGATTCCCCTCGTCTTCACCAGCAGGAACGGCCCCAGGAAGGATCCTCCTACCGAGGGCCGTGCCACGTACCTGCCACTGCCAGACGGTCACGTGCTCTTGCCCTTCTCTGTGCTCGCCCGACCCCGCTGCACGGTCCCTCGCCAGTGGGTGGCCCGTCGGGAGTTGCTCCGTCGCAGTCGGCCTCCGAGTCCGCCGAGGAACACGCACGTGTCCGGTGCCAGGTCGGTGAACTCGACAAGGTGCGCGATGAGGTCCGCCACGACCAGCGCCGGCACGGCGGCCGAGCGCACCCCTGCCGGCGACGTGGGAGCGCTCACGGCGTCGAGGCGGCCGTTGTCGCGCTCGCTCAGTGTCTTGATCACGTACACGAGACCTGCCGTAGCGTCGACGGCGCATCGTCAGAGGTGACGGGTTCGCCCCATCGCAGGCTCGTGAAGGCGCCAGGCAGCACCAACGCACGGAACCGTGCCGGCACCTCGTCAGCTGGCGCGTACACCAGCGAGATGGTGGTGACCGGGCGACCGCTGGGCCCCCTCGCGGAACGCGGCGACCTGGGCATCGAGATGGGTAGCCATCTCCGACACCCGCGAATGGGACAGCGACTTGATCCCGAGCTGCTCGGCCAGGCGCTCCACGACCACCAGTAGACCCCGGCTACGCAGTTCATGCGGGAATCAGGGGCGTCGGCCCAGGCCTCCCGGTCGGCTCCACGGCGTGAGAACGTCCGGGCGCCGTCAGGGAACCGGCTACATAGGGTTAAAGGGGAGTGACGAGTTGTACTCATTGGGGGACCTTGGTAGAGTACGAGCATGGCATCGAGCCCAGCATCGCCGCGGGCGCCCCGAAGGGAGTCGACGCGACGTGCCGATTTCAAGACCGTCCGGATCTTGCTCGTCATCCTGGCTCTGCTCGTCGGAGTGATCGTCGGACTTGTGGCCGGCATCCTCGCTGCGGCGACGGATTCGACCATCCCCGGGGCTGTCGCGACCGGAGCGGTCGCCTTCGGGGGTGCGGTCAGCCTCGCGATCTTGCTCCAGCGGGCCCTGGGCCTGCTGTGAGCTCGTCCATTGAGTTCTACGTAGGGGCTTGGTAGAGTAGGACCATGCCCAGCAGTCCCCGGATGACCCTGCCGACCCAGCGGGTGTTGTCCGTGCTGCTGGCTGCTCCGGCCGAGGAGAAGTACGGCCTGGAAATCTGCGCGGAATCAAATCTTCCGTCCGGAACAATTCATCCGATCCTTGCCAGACTAGAGGGCGTTGGGTGGCTGGAAAGTCGCTGGGAAGACATTGACCCACGCTTGGAGGGTCGCCCGCGACGCCGCTACTATCGCCTCACGTCTGACGGCATGGAACTCGCTCGTGCTGCGTTGCACCGCGTTGAGACGCGTAACATTCGCTGGGGCCTACAGCCGCAGCCGGGGCTCGCGGATGGCGCGCTGTGAGGGGCGAGGCGCAGGTCCTCGCCATGCGACTAGGTGCCGCCGTGGCCGAAGCCAAAGCTTTTGATTTCCAGCTCAGTCGTGTTCACTGCCCGGACGAACTGCCCTCGCTCGATGCCGATCTTCGGCAAGTAGCCGCAACAACCGCCGAGTTCATCGAATCCTCCAAGCGCGCTCAAAAGTGGGCCGTTATTGTCGGTTGGTCACGCGCGATTGGAAAGAGCCCTGGATTTGATCTCAGTATCGTTGCGGCTCTCGAGCACTCGCTCGATCAGGCGGTGTTGGGCATCGATCAGATCGATGCCCGGATGCTTCGTCTGCGCGGCGCGGCCCTCGAAATCGCAGCGAGCGGCCCTGCTCCGTCAAGAGGGCCGGCCGCGATCTTTGCGCGATATATCGATCATACCCGACGCTACCTTCGTCCGGTGTACGTTGATCTTGACCTCTGCGCTGCTGCTGGTCCATTTCTTGCCGCCCTTGTCGCGGGATTGAATCGCCAGTTGGCGACGGACGGAGCATGCACGCCACCCGGCGGGTTATCCCGGCGCATGCTTGCTGCAGCGGCTGCATTGCTGCCCGCGCATTGCCGTGATCGATACAGTGAAGAGTTTCTCTCTGAGATTGGTGATATGCCACGGAGTCACCACTTCGGGTACGCTCTTCGTATTCTATGGAACTCCCTCGAGCTTCGACACGCGGTTGGCACCTTCATGAAGACTATTCGCTGACGACCTTTGCCCTAGCTTTCGAAAGCGCGTCGTATGTGGACTTCGGTCATCGATAGAGGGACGGTGGTCTACCCGGATCGCGCCACCTACGTGCCGCAAGGGCAGGTCAGGCACGGTCGACGACGGTACGTCAGGACGCCCGGCGACCAGCACAGGAGTTCCGGCCCAGGTATCGGCTCCACATTTGCCGGGCGGCGGTCAGGGGTTCGATTCCCCTCGTCTCGACCATGCTGACCGGCATTGTATGCGCTGGTCATAGGGACCGCGCCGGGTCATACGCAGTTGCCACGAGGTCGACGTCACGCTTGGCCGGTGCGGCAAGCTCGCCGAACCGTCGGCGGGCTGTGGACGTGCGCAACGAGGCGGATGACGATCGCCCCGGCGATCAGGTCGCGGACGCTGGCCAGGCTTCCTCCATGTCGGACTCCGCAAACGCTACTGAGCCGGTGTCGCCGGACCTGGCGTCTGGGAACACTCGGTGTACGCGAGCCCTCCATTGGACGCGCTGCCGCAGAGCGACCCTTCGCCGACGTTCGAACGGCTCGGCGGGAGCCTCCCTGTCGTCGGCTCGAAGATCGCCTGGTCGAAGGCCGCAGACCGCGTCGGCACTCGAAGCCGGAGAATGACGTGGAGCTCGCGGCGATGACGGTCGACGAGATCTGCGAGCGCCTCGCCCGGGCGGATCCGTGGTCCACGCCGGCGCCTCTACGACCAGGTCAGCGGGTCGAGGTGGTGGTAGAACCGCAGCCGGGCCGGATCGATGGCATGCCCGTACAGCTCGGGCAGCAGGCGCTCGGCGTGGGCGCCGTCGTCGCCGTCCCAGGTCTCCCTGGCGTTCGCCCGGAGGAGGGCGAGGTCGGCGTGCCGGTCGGCGGTGCCCAGCCGGCCGAGGTCGATGAGGCCGGTGCAGGCGAGCGTGCCGGGGTCGACCATGACGTTCGGCAGGCACGCGTCGCCGTGGCAGACGACCAGGTCGGCGCGCTCCTCGTCGAGGCGCTCGTCGAGCTGCGCGCGCAGCTCGGCCAGCAGCTCCGGGTGGGGCCGGCCTTGCTGGTCCTCCGCGAGGAACTCGGGGATCACGGCGGCGCGCCGCACGACGTCCTCCGCGATCCGGAACATCCTCCCCAACGTCCGCTCGAACGGGCAGTCCGCCGCGGGGAGCTCGTGGAGCCCGCGCAGCACGCCGACCAGCCCGGGCCAGGCCCGCAGCAGCGTGGCCGAGTCCAGGTCGCTCGCCGCGATGCCCGGAACGGCGGTCGTCACCAGCCTCGCGCCGCGTTCCGTCGTGACCACCGAGATGACGGCGTGGCTGGTCGAGGCGCTAGGTCGACCAGTCCACGACGGACGGGCCTGGGATGCCGGTGCCGGCGAGCCACTCGATGCGCCGGCGCTCCTCGCGCAGGCCGTCGACGCCGGAGAGGGCCACGCACTTCGCGACGAGCGCCCCGTCGTCCCGGCGGAACACCTGGGCGCCGGACTCGCCCGTCCCTACGGGATTCCACTCGGGCACCCCGTCAGTCTCCCGGACGGTCAGCCCCGCGGCCTCACACCGGTACCCGCTCGAGCAGGCCGGCGAGCGTGGCCGTCGGGGAGATGACGTCCGGGTCGGTCCGGACGGCCACCACCGCGGGCCTGCGGCCGGTGACGGCGCGGCCGAGGGCCTCGTCCAGCTCGCCCGCCTCGGTCACGCCGTACGCGGCGGCGCCCAGTCCTTCGGCCCACCGCACGAGGTCGACCGCACCGATGTCGACGCCCGACGTCCGGCCCAGGTCACGGGCCTGGTGCATCGCGATCGTCCCGTACATCCCGTTCTGCAGCACGAGGACGACCACCGGCGCGCCGAGCCGCACCGCCGTCTCGATCTCCTGGCCGGTCATGAGGACGCCGCCGTCGCCGACCACCGCCACCGCGGTGCGCTCCGGCGCGGCCGTCGCGGCCGCGACCGCGGCGGGTACGGCGTAGCCCATGGCGCCGTTCACGGGTGCCAGCTGCGTGGTGGTGGCCGGGAAGCGCCAGTAGCGGTGCAGGAACGCGGCGAAGTTGCCGGCGTCGTTGGTCACGATGCCGTCGGGCGGCAGCTGCCGGTGCAGTGCGGAGATCACCGCGGCCGGGTGCACGCCGCCGTCGGTGGCCACGGCCGGGGGCGTCGACCAGGCGTCGACGGCCGCGTGCACCGGCGCCCAGTCCAGGGCGCGCGCCGGCCCGTCGTGCCGTGCGAGCGCCGCCAGCAGGTCGGCCGGGTCGGCGTCGATCCCGCCGTGGCCGTACCGGCCGATCGGGACGACCTCGGTTCCCGGCGCCGGGAGCCGGTAGCGCTGGGTCGTGATCTCGTCGAGTCGTGTCCCGATGACGACAAGCAGGTCGGCACCCGTCACGGCGTCGACCGTGGCGTCGGGGGTGGCCAGCGCGAGGTGGCCGAGGAAGTTCGGGTGGTCGACCGGGAACGCGTCCTGGCGGCGGAACGACGTGCACACGCCGATGCCGAAGCGCTCGGCCGCGGCCACGAGGTGGTCCCGGGCCGGCCGGGCCCCTTCCCCGGCGATGGCGACCGGCCGCCGCGCGGCGAGCAGGCGCGCGGCGAGATCCGACGCGGTGGCAGCGAGGTGGCTCTGTTCACCCGCCGCGCCGGCTCGCCGTCCCCCGCGCTGCAACTCCGCCGCCTCCGCGTCCACGAAGTCGCTCGGGATCGCGATCGCCACCGGGCCCGGACGGCCGGATGTTGCGATCTGCCACCCCCTGGCCACGAGCTCGGGCACGTCCTCGGCGCGCTCGGCCGTGACGGCCCACTTCGTGATCGGGCCGTAGAACGCGGTGAGGTCGACCTCCTGGAAGGCCTCCCGCCCGCGCAGCTGCGAGTCCACCTGCCCGAGCAGCACGACCATGGGCGTCGAGTCCTGACGGGCGGTGTGCACGCCGATCGCCAGGTTCGACGAGCCGGGGCCGCGGCTCGCCATGGCTACGGCCGGAACGCCCGTGAGCCGTGCGTCGGCATCGGCCATGAACGCCGCACCGGATTCATGTCGGACCGACACCAGCTGGAGGCCGGGGTGCCGGTCCACCTCGTCGATCAGGCTCAGGAACGACTCCCCGGGCACGGTGTAGCAGCGGCGGGCGCCCGCCTCGGCGAGCAGGTCCGCAACGGCGGCTGCGACGGTCGTCGATCGTCCTCCCGGTCGGTCGTCATGAGAACAGCTCTCCCACAGCCTTGCCGATGCCCTGCACCGCGGCGACCGCGACGAACACCGCGACGAGCGCGAGCCCGACGTTCTCCTTCCAGCTGTTGCGGTACTCGCCCATGATGTCGGCGCGGTTGAGCATCACGATGAGCGCGATCACGATCAGCAGCAGGAACGGTGACGTCAGCACGTGGGACACCACGACGAGGGCCACGAAGCCGGGCGCGTTCGGTAGGGACCACACGACGGCGATCAGGCCCCAGACGATCGTCCACCGGTAGACGGGGTCGGCGGTGCGGCTTCCCGAGTAGCGCTCGCCGCGGCTCGGCCGCACCACGTGCAGCGCCTCGACCACCATCTTGGCCAGCGCGAACAGCGAGCCGGCCACGGTGGTCCACGCGGCGCCGAGCAGGCCGAGGTAGAAGATGTACGGGCCGGCCGGGCCGACGGCGCTGCCGAGTGCGCCCGCGATGTCGCCCGCCTCGCTCACGCCCTGCTTCCCGTAGAGGACCTCCGCGCCGATCGCCCAGACGGCCACCGCGAGGAACAGCACCACGACCGTGCCGAAGAGCAGGTCGTACTGCTGCACGCGGCGGTGGCCGGGTGTGGTCCAGCCCTTCTCGCGCAGGAACTCGGGGTAGAAGAGGTTGGCCATCGAGCCGAGCGTGGCGAGCACGAGGCTGGAGGCGACGAGGCCGGAGTCGAAGAGGCCCTGCTGGGGCGGCAGCTCGAAGGCGAAGCCCTTGACGAGCTCTCCCCAGTTGATCCCGACGAGCACGATGCCGGTGACGAACGTCAGCACCATGACCGCCAGTACGACCTTGAAGATGCGCTCGATCAGCCGGTAGGCGCCCTTGAGCGTGACGGCGAAGACCGACAGCGCCCCGATCACCGCCCACCAGAACGTGGGCAGGCCGCCGAACAGCCCTTCCAGCGAGACCCCGACCCCGCTGAGGGTGAACGCCAGCAGGATGTGCGTGTAGAGCACGAACGAGACGAGCATCAGCCAGCCGAAAGCGGGGTGCGTCCTGGCGATGCCGCGCACGATGCTCGGGTCCCGCTGCGTGTTGTAGAGCGGGTACTTGCCCAGGGCGTTGACGAACACGAAGCGGAACACCAGCGAGAGCGGGAGCACCCAGAGCAGCGCGTAGCCGTAGTTGCCTCCCGCCACCGAGTTGTCGATCAGGTCCCCGGTGCCCACCCAGCTCAGTGCCACCACGATGCCGGGGCCGAAGGATCGGACGTACGCCAGGAAGTTGTTCGCCGGAGGCGCCACCGCTGCCGGTTGCTCGGTCATCGAGGTCCCCTCATCGTCGAGTAACGGGCCATCTTGGTGTATTGGTATACCACCTAACATCACTCGATGAGGAGAGCCATGACGGACACCGTCGACGCCGGCACGCTCGCCGAGCTGCGCACCGTGAGCACCGCGACGGTGACCACGCAGCTCATGGCGCGCGGCTTGCGCAACACGTTCCTGCACGGGCTCGTGCCGCTGAACCCAGCGCAGACCCGCATGGTCGGAGAGGCCTTCACCCTGCGCTGCATCCCGTCGCGCGAGGACGTGGACACGCTGTCGGTCTTCCAGGACTACGACCACCCGCAGCGCAGGGCCGTCGAGTCGGTGCCGCCCGGAGCGGTGCTCGTCGTCGACGCCCGGCGCCAGACGCGGGCCGCGTCGCTCGGCCACATCCTCGCCACGCGGCTGCTGCGCCGTGGCGTGGCCGGCTTCGTCACCGACGGGTCGGTGCGCGACAGCGAGGGGTTCGCCGAGCTGGCGCTGCCGACGTTCGCGGCCGGGGCGGCCGCCACCACGAACCTCGCCCAGCACCACGCCGTCGACCTGAACGTGCCGATCGGCTGCGCCGAGGTCCCGGTCTACCCGGGCGACATCATGGTCGGCGACCGCGACGGCGTGGTCTGCGTCCCGCGGCACCTGGCGGCCGAGGTGGCCGCGGCGGCCGTCGAGCAGGAGCGCCTCGAGGAGTTCGTCCTCGAGAAGATCGAGTCCGGCGTGCCGCTGCGCGGGACGTACCCGCCGGACGAGACGACGCTCGCCGAGTACCGCAACCGGCGCTAGCCGGCGACCGCTCGCGACCGCTCGTCCCGGAGCCGGGTGATCGAACGCTGGATGTGGCTCCGCATCAGCGCCTCGGCATCGGCCGCCCGGCGTTCCTGCACCGCGGCGAGGAGCTCGCGGTGCTCCTCCAGCTCGGCCCGCCAGGTCGGCCACTGCTCCCACAGCAGGCTCACCGTGCCGAGCGCGGTGAGGTCCTGCAGGTCGTCCAGCGAGCGGACCACGAGCTCGTTGGCGCAGGTCGAGTAGATGGTGCGGTGGAACCGCCGGTTGGCGAGGCTCAACCCGGCGTGGTCGTCGGCCTCGACGAAGCGCGCCGCGTCCTCGAGCGCCCTGCGCGCCTCGGCCGCGTCGAACGTTCCCGACGTCGCCACCTGGCCCGCCGCCCACGGCTCCACCAGCAGCCGCATCTCGTAGACGTGCTGCACGTCCTCCGCGCGCAGCCTCCGCACGGCGACGCCGCGGTTGCGGGTGGGCATGAGCAGGCCGGAGGAGGTCAGCGCGATCAACGCCTCGCGCACGGGGGTCTTGGAGACGCCGAGGAGATCGGCGAGCCTGCGCTCGACGAGCAGCTCGTCCGGCCGGAGGCGCCCGTCGAGGATCGCCGCCTTGATGGACGCGGCCACGAGGTCCGATCGCGTGGTCGAGCGGCCCAGGGGCGGCAGGACCGCCGCCTCGTCGTGCACCATCGTTTTGGTATACCACGCTTGCCGGTGGCCGATTGCGGACTACTGTCGCGAATCGTGAAACTCGGCATCACCCTCCCCACGACCGGCTCGACCGCCACCGGCGACACGATCACCTTGGTGGCGGAGACCGCCGAGCGCATCGGTCTCGACACGGTGTGGTCGTTCGAGCGCCTGCTGTCCCCGGTCGCGGGTGCGCGGATGAACGGGCAGACGGTGCCGCTGCCGGAGGCGTACAACTCGGTGTTCGCGCCGCTCGAGGTGCTGGCGTTCGCCGCGGCGCGCACCAGCCGGATCACGCTCGGCACCAGCATCATGGTCGCCCTGCTGCACAACCCGGCCGACCTCGCCCGCCGGTTCGCCACGCTCGACCGGTTGAGCGGCGGCCGGGTCGTCGCCGGGCTGGGGCAGGGGTGGATGAGCCAGGAGTTCGAGGCCGCGGGTGTGCCGATGAACCGGCGTGGGGCCCGGTTCACCGAGTTCATCGAGGCGATGCGCGCGGTATGGGGGCCGGACCCGGTCTCCTACGACGGCAGCTTCTACCGGATCGACGAGTCGTACGTCGGCCCGAAGCCGGTCCGGCCGGAGGGCATCCCGATCATCGCGGGCGCCGCGTCGCCCGCCGGGATCCGGCGCGCGGCGCAGCTGGGGCTCGGGCTGAACCCCGTGTGGTTCGGCTGGGAAGCGCTGGAGGGCACGGTGCAGGCATACCGCGCCGCGGCCGCGGAGGCGGGCCACGACCCCGCCACGCTCCCGGTGGTCGTGCGGGTCAACCAGTTCCCCGCGGCCGCGCCCACCGCCGACGGCGCGTCGCCCACGGGTTCCCCGGACCAGATCGCCGAGGCGATCCCGCGGCTGGAGCGGGTCGGCGTCACCGAGCTGCTGTGGAACCTCGACGAGGGCCCCGTCGACGAGCAGCTCTCGCGGCTCGCCGAGCTGGCCGGAGCCGCGGCCTGACGCGAGTGTCCCCCGCAGCAGTGGAGATCTGGCCCGGTTCGCCCTACCCCCTGGGCGCCAACTACGACGGGGGCGGCACGAACTTCGCGCTCTTCTCCGAGGCCGCGGAGCGCGTCGAACTGTGTCTGTTCGACGAGAACGGTCGGGAGACGCGGGTCGACCTGCCCGAGCGCGAGACGTTGATCTGGCACGGCTACCTGCCGCGGGTGCGCCCGGGGCAGCGCTACGGCTACCGCGTGCACGGCCCGTACGACCCGCAGGCCGGCCTGCGCTACAACCCGGCGAAGCTGCTGCTCGACCCGTACTCCAAGGCGGTCGACGGGAACGTGCGCTGGGACGAGGCGGTCTTCTCCTACCGGTTCGGGGAGCCGCGCTCGCGCAACGACACCGACTCGGCCCCGTACATGCCCCGGTCGGTGGTGGTGAACCCGTTCTTCGACTGGACCGGCGAGCGGACGCTGCGCATCCCGTACCACGAGACGGTGATCTACGAGGCGCACGTCAAGGGCATGACGATGACGCACCCGGACGTGCCCCCCGAGATCAGGGGGACGTACTCGGGGCTCGTCCACCCGGTGATGATCAAGCATCTCCGGGACCTCGGCGTCACGGCGGTCGAGCTGATGCCGGTGCACCAGTTCGTGCACGACCACGGGCTGCAGGAGCGCGGCCTGTCGAACTACTGGGGCTACAACACGATCGGCTTCTTCGCCCCGCACAACGACTACGCGTCCTTCGGCACCCGCGGTGAGCAGGTGCAGGAGTTCAAGACGATGGTCAAGCAGTTCCACCGGGCGGGGATCGAGGTGATCCTCGACGTCGTCTACAACCACACCGCGGAGGGCAGCCACCTCGGCCCGACGCTGTCGTTCCGCGGCATCGACAACCTCAACTACTACCGCGTGGTGCCCGACCAGCCGGAGTTCTACTACGACACCACCGGCACCGGGAACAGCCTCAACGTCCGCGCCCACGAGTCGCTGCGCCTGATCATGGACTCGCTCCGCTACTGGGTGCTGGAGATGCACGTCGACGGCTTCCGCTTCGACCTCGCCGCCGCGCTCGCCAGGGAGTTCCACGCGGTCGACCGGCTCGCCGCCTTCTTCGACCTGGTCAACCAGGACCCCGTGGTCAGCCAGGTCAAGCTGATCGCCGAGCCGTGGGACGTCGGCGAGGGCGGCTACCAGGTGGGCGGCTTCCCGTCCCTGTGGACCGAGTGGAACGGCAAGTTCCGCGACACCGTGCGCGACTTCTGGCGCGGTGAGCCGGCGAGCCTCGGTGAGTTCGCGTCCCGCTTCACCGGCTCCTCCGACCTCTACGAGAAGGACAACCGGCTCCCGATCGCGTCAATCAACTTCGTGACGGCGCACGACGGGTTCACGCTGGAGGACCTCGTCTCCTACAACGAGAAGCACAACGAGGCCAACGGCGAGGACAACCGCGACGGGGAGAGCCACAACCGGTCGTGGAACCACGGCGTCGAGGGGCCCACCGACGACGGCAACGTGCACGCGTTGCGGGAGCGTCAGAAGCGCAACCTCATCGCGACCCTGCTGCTGTCCCAGGGCGTGCCGATGCTCGCCCACGGCGACGAGCTCGGCCGCACCCAGTGGGGCAACAACAACGCCTACTGCCAGGACAACGAGCTCGCGTGGATCGACTGGGCGGCCGCCCGGGAGAACTCGGTGCTCACCGACTTCGTCGCCGAGGTGGCCGCGCTCCGGCGCGAGCACCCGGTCTTCCGCAGGCGCCGGTTCTTCCAGGGCCGCCCCATCCGCGGCTCGAACATCGAGGACATCGCCTGGCTGCGTCCGGACGGGCAGCCCATGAGCGAGGAGGACTGGAACACCGGGTTCGCGCGCTCGCTCGCCATCTACCTCAACGGTGAGGGTATTCCGGAGCGCGACGAGATCGGCCGCCGCGTCGTGGACGACTCGTTCCTCCTGCTGTTCAACGCCCACCACCAGGCCGTTCCGTTCACGCTGCCCGGCCAGGCGTACGGGCGGATGTGGACGATCGTGCTCGACACGGCCGACCCGCTGCGGGCCAGGGCCCGCAGGCGCGAGCGGGACGCGAAGCCGGGTGGCAGGCTCCGCATCACGGCCCGCTCACTGATGGTCCTGCGCAAACACTTCTGATCGGAGAGCCATGATCTTCATCGTCGTCAAGTTCACGATCAAGCCCGAGTACGCCGACGAGTGGCTCGACCGGGTCGCGGACTTCACCGAGGCCACCCGCGCCGAGCCCGGCAACATCTTCTTCGAGTGGAACCGCAGCGTCACCGACCCCAACCAGTTCGTGGTGGTGGAGGCGTTCCAGGACGACGCGGCGGCGGCCCACGTCGGGGCCGAGCACTTCAAGACGTTCGTCGAGTGGGCACCCGACGTCGTGGCCACCACGCCGGACATCATCAGCGTGCAGGGCGTGCCCGGCGAGGGCTGGTCGAAGATGGGGGAGATCAGCCCCCGGGCCTGACGCTCACCGGGCCCGCCGCAGGCCGAGCCACTGCAGGTCGGCGAACACCGCGACGGCGGCGGCCTGGGCGAGCACCACGGCCACGCCGACGGCGGTGAACGAGTCCCGGCCCGCCACGGCGGCGGCGATGCTGCCGAGTGCCCAGGCGGTGTTCCCGGCGACGACCGTCCACGCAGCGGCCCTCGGGACCACCGGTCGCGCCGCGAGGAGCACGAGCACCAGCGCGTAGCCGACGAGGAACGCTCCGGTCCCGCGCAGCGCGCCCGTGCCCATGCCGAGGGGGTCGCCGAGCGGTGTGGCCGCGACGACCCCGGCCAGCCCCAACGTCCCGGAGCCTGCGGCGTCGATCCGGAGCGCCAAGCGCAGCAGCCGCCCTCCGTCCCGGACAGAGGTGATGCGGGCGAGCGAGACCGCGGTCATGTCGATCCTCCTGGCGTCGGTGCTGTCGGGATCGAGCCTCGCGCGGAACGGGTCGTGCGGTCGATGACGTCGCGGTAAGGAGGTCGGTCCGCGCCACCCCGGACCGTCAGTAGTGGATGTCGTTGCCCTCGGTGGCGCCCAGGACCTGGGCCGGGAGCGCACCGAACACCGAGGCCGCGTCGAGCTGCTGCATCGCGCCGTCGCGCGCCTCCGGCGCCGCGGTCCGGAAGTTGACGTCGGTGCTGCGCGTCTCCTGGCCCCGGTCGAAGTTGAGCGCATCGTTCGGGCTGGGCAGCGCCTCGGTGGGGAAGGAACCCGCCGTGGGCAGCTCGGGGAGCCCGTGGTCGGCCGTGTAGACGCCGGTGCCCTGGATCGTGAAGAGCTGGGGCAGGTCGGACAGCTCGGTGGTCTTGGGCAGGTCGCCTGCGAGGTTCGGCGTGGAGCGGGTGTCCGGGGCGGGCGCGGCCTCGTCGGTGGAGGGCCGCTCGGGGTCCGCGGGGGCGGCGAACGCGGGACCCGCGAGCCCGACGCCTGCGGCGGCGATCCCGGCCACGGCAGCGGTGGCGCGCAAGCTGCGCCGAGCGAGGCTGCTCATCGAGTATCCCTTCGTGCTGGCAGTCATCTGGGGGGACAACGATGTGGAGAGGGCGCCGGTTGTCGCGGGTCCACCGCTCGTGGTTGCCGCTTCACCCGAAACGGTGGCGAGGGGAACCGCAGGTGGGGATGCGGTCACCGGGTGGAGTGAGGCGGCCGGATGTGCCGTGCTCGCGGTGCCCGGCATCATCATCGGCGTGATGCTGCTGCGGCGGGTGGGGGCCGGGCTCGGCGTCGGGGCCGCCGCCGGGGCCGGCGCCGCGGCCGGGATCGGGTGGTTCTACTCGTCGCTCCTGCTCGACACGTCGGTCCGCCCGGTCTACCCGGAGCGGGTGCTCGCCGTCGCGGACGGCCTGGTCACGCTCGCCGCCAGCCGGCTCACGGCGCAGCCCGGCACGTGGGGGCTGCGTTGGGCGAGCGACGGTCGGGGCGGGCTCGCGGTGCTGGGGCCGGTGACCCGGGAGGACCGCCGCGAGGTCGTCCGGCCCGTCCTGGGGGGCGACCCGCCGGAGCCCGGGTCCGCTGCGGTGCTCGACGCCGGACCGTTCGATCCCGACCCCGGGGCGCGCGGGCTGCCGTTCGAGGACGTCGACGTGCCGGGCCCGCTGGGTCGCTACCCCGCCTGGTTCGTTCCCGCGGACGGGGACACCTGGGTGGTGCTGGTGCACGGCCGGGGCGGAGCGCGCCGCGAGGCGTTGCGGGTGCTCCCGGCGTTGCACGCGCTCGGACACCCGCAGCTCGTGATCAGCTACCGGAACGACGTGGGCGCCCCGCCCAGCCCGGACGGGCACTACCACCTCGGCGACACGGAGTGGGAGGACGTCGAGGCCGCCGTCCGGTACGCCGTGGACCGCGGTGCGCGGCGCATCGTGCTGTTCGGCTGGTCGATGGGGGGTGCGGTCACCGGCGCGTTCCTCGACCGGTCGGCCGAGGCCGCCCGCGTGGCGGCCGTCGTCTGGGACGCGCCGCTGGTCGACTGGAGGGCGACGCTGCGCCAGCAGGCGCGCAACCGGCGGCTGCCGGCCGCGCTGTCGCCGCTGGCGAGCGCCGTGACGAGCCGCCGGATCGGCATCGACTTCGACCGCTTCGACCTGGTGCGGCACCCACCCGCCGTCCGGCCGCCGACGCTCGTCGTGCACAGCGCGGGAGACACGGCCGTCCCGGTCACGGCGAGCAGGGCACTCGCGGCCGCGGCCCCCGCGCTGGGGTGGCCCCTGCGCTACCTCGAGGTGCCCCTGGTCGAGCACACCGCGTCGTGGAACGCCGACCCGGCGGCCTACGAGCGCGCGGTCACGTCGTTCCTGGGCGAGGTGCTCCGTACGTCCGGATGAGGGTGCTGGCACGATAGGGGGGTGACGGAAGCAGGAAACGGCAAGCACACCGCGACGCTCCGGACGAACCAGGGCGACATCCGGATCACTCTCTTCCCGGACCAAGCCCCGAAGACCGTCGCGAACTTCGTCGGGCTGGCCACGGGGGAGCAGCCCTACAGCCAGCCGAACGCGAAGGGCGGCACGTCCGGCCCGTTCTACGACGGCTCGGTCTTCCACCGGGTCATCAGCGGGTTCATGATCCAGGGCGGTGACCCCACGGGCACCGGCCGCGGCGGGCCCGGCTACCAGTTCGGCGACGAGTTCCACCCCGATCTGCGCTTCGACCGCCCCTACCTGCTGGCCATGGCCAACGCGGGCCCGGGCACCAACGGTTCGCAGTTCTTCATCACCGTGTCCTCGCCGGACTGGCTCAACCGCAAGCACACGATCTTCGGCGAGGTGGCGGACGCGGAGTCGCGCGCCGTGGTCGACGCGATCGCGGCCACGGCCACCGACCGCTCGGACCGGCCGCTCTCCGACGTGGTCATCGAACACGTCGACGTCTCCTGACACCCGAGTCATGAGATGACCCACCCCGCCGGACCGCCGCCGCACCAACCTGGTGGATCGCCCTACGGCCCTTCCGCCGTGTGCGTGCGGCATCCGGACCGTGCCACCGGGCTCAGCTGCACGAGGTGTGGCCGCCCGGCGTGCACCGAGTGCCTTCGCGAGGCGTCCGTCGGCCACCAGTGCGTCGACTGCGTCTCCGAGGGGCAGCGCAGCGCGCCCCGGGCCACCACCGTGGCCGGTGCGCCGTCCCGTGGCCGTCCGGTGGTGGTGCCGACGCTGATCGCGGTCAACACCGCGGTCTACGTCCTCACCGCCGTGCAGGCGGGCAACCCGATGTACAACTCCCTGTCGGTGCTGTTCCGCGAGCTGTCGCTCGTGCCGGCGTACGTGCACGCGGGCGAGTGGTGGCGGGTGATCACCTCCGGGTTCCTGCACATCGGTCCGATCCACCTGGTGGTCAACATGCTGGCCCTGTGGATGCTGGGCCGGGATCTGGAGATCGTGCTCGGGCGCGGCCGCTTCCTCGCCCTGTACCTCGTCTCCCTGCTCGGCGGCTCGGCCGCGGTGATGCTGTTCTACGCCCCGGACGAACAGGTCGCGGGAGCGTCGGGAGCGGTGTTCGGGCTGATGGGTGCGCTGGTCGTCGTGCTGCGCAGGCTCCGGGCACCCGCCGGGCAGGTTTTCGGGATCATCGGACTCAACGTGGTGATCAGCCTCGTCATCCCGGGGATCTCGCTGATCGGGCACCTCGGCGGGCTGGTGGTCGGGGCCGCCGCCACCGCAGCGCTGGTCTACGCGCCCCCGCGCAACCGCACCGCGGTGCAGGCCGCCGCGATCGCCGGGCTCACCGTGGTGCTGTTACTCCTGATCTGGGCCACCACGCTGCGCTGACCGCGGCGCCGGGACGACGACGGCGGGGCACCCTCGTCAGGGTGCCCCGCCGTGGCTCGTCGGGATGGGTCAGGCGGGTGGGTTGCAGCCGCAGCCGGAGGTGCAGCCGTCCGTGCCCCGCATCCGTGTGGTCGTCGCCATCCAGACTCCTCTCGTCGCCTCAGTCGATCGTAGGACCGGGCCGGGAGCCGCACGACCGCACGTTCGGGCGGCGGCAACGGCACGTGGAGTATCCGGACGCGGCATGTGGGGGACGCTCACGGCCGCAGCGCACGCAGCTGGGGAGCGACGTCCTCCGGGTCGGCCGCGAGATCGAGCCGGCCGAACACGATGAGCCGCTCGGTGCCGTCGGCCCCGACGGTGTCGACCTCGAGGAGCGAGCTCTCCCGCCCGAGCCGCCGCGTCCGCAGCACGCGCACGTCGACGACGAACGGCCACGGGTGGTGGCGTGAGCGGAACAGCCCACCGACCGTCAGCCCGTCTGGGTCGGCGCGCAGGCGGGGCCGCGCTCGGGTGCCGAACAGCGCGGCGAACCCGGCGCCCAGTGCCATCACCGCGGCCAGCAGGCCCCCTGCCGGGTCCGATCCGGTCCACCAGAGCGCCGCGCACAGGACCGCGGCGGCGACGGCGAGCAGCCAGGCCAGCGCGACGAGGCCAGCGGCGGGACTCCACTCCCGGGCCCGGACCGGTGCTTGATCACTCATACGAGTTGATCACGGAAAGTGACTTGTCCACAGCACCTGTCCACACTGGGGACTACTCACATTGGTGTATTTAGCCTGGTCAGCGCCACCGCATGGTCATCAGGAGCCCGATCACGATCAGTGAGAACCCGATCGCGAAGTTCCACGGCCCGAGAGTGGCCATGACCGAGATGGACTCGCCGGCCAGGTAGTTCACGACCAGCCAGGCGAGCCCGAGGAGCATCACGCCGAGCATCACGCCGATGTAGATCGGGTGCGTCGGCCCCGCGACCTTCACCGGGGTGGTGCCGGGGCGGTTGGCAGGCGGCGTGTAGGCCGCCTTCTTCCGGACCTTGGACTTCGGCATGGGTGTTGACCTCGGGAGCGTCGGAGTGCGTGGCTGCCCCCCACGGTAGCGTGCGCGCCGGAACGCGCACTCAGGCGCTGGCGGTGACGGCGGCGGCTTCCGCCGTGAGGGCCGCCACCGTGGGTTCGGCCACCGGGTGGCCCGCGCTCGCCATCCAGTTGGCGAGGAGCCGGTGCCCGCCCTCCGTGAGCACGGACTCGGGGTGGAACTGCACGCCGACGACGGGCAGCTCGCGATGCCGCACCGCCATGATCACGCCGCCGTCGGTGCGCCCGGTGACCTCGAGGGCGGCGGGCAGCGTGTCGGGGCGGATCGACAGCGAGTGGTAACGCGTGGCGACGAACGGGTTCGACAACCCCGCGAGCACGCCGGTGCCGTCGTGGTGGACGAGCGAGGTCTTGCCGTGCAGCAGCTCCGGCGCGCGCTCGACCACGCCGCCCCACGCCACACTGATCGCCTGGTGGCCGAGGCAGACGCCCAGCACCGGCAGCGTGCGCTCGGCGCTGCGCCGGACCACCTCGATGCTGGATCCGGCCCGCTCGGGCGTGCCGGGGCCGGGACTGACGAGCACACCGTCGACGGTGTCCAACTCGTCGAGATCGACCTCGTCGTTGCGGCGCACCGTGACCTGCGCCCCGAGCTGGGCGAGGTACTGCACGAGGTTGTAGACGAAGCTGTCGTAGTTGTCGACGACCAGGACGCGCATTGCGCCAGTCTCCCCGATCCCGGTGGGCGGCATCTCCGGATTAATTGACCAGCCCGCCGCCGGGGGCGTCGCCGACAGTCAGGGTGATCTGCTGGTCGCTGGAGACCTGCTCGCCCGCTTGGGGCGACTGGTCGAGCACGCGGCCGTCGTCCGAGTCGTTGGAGACCGTCTCCCGCCTGACCTGGATCTTCCGGAAGCCGAGACCGGCGAGCCGGTCCTTCGCCTGCTCCTCGGTGAGGTTCACGACGTTCGGCATCGTGGTGTCGCCGTCATCGCTGCCGGTGAGCAGGTCTACCTCCGTGCCCTGCGGCACGACCTGGCGGGCGGGCGGGTTCGTGCCCGAGACCTTGTCGTTGTCGTCCGCTCCGTCGGGCGGCTGCGGCCTCAGCCCGGCCTCCTTCAGGAGGTCCACCGCCTCGTCCATGTCCTTGCCCGACACGTCGGGGACCTGCACACCCGTCTGCTGGATACCGACGACCACGGCGACGGAGTCGCCGCCCTTCGCGGACTGCCCCGCCTTCGGCGTGGACTCGATGACGTGGTTGATCAGGGAGGAGTCGGACGTGGGCTGCTGGGTCTGCGGGCCGAGCTCGAGGCCCGCCTGCTCGAGGGCGGCCGTGGCCTCGGCGACGGTCATGCCCTTCAACGCCGGGACGTTGACGTTCGCCGGGCCGCTCCCGACGATCAGCGAGACGACCGTGTTCTCGTTGACGACCGTGCCCGCCGGTGGGTCCGTGTTGACCACTTGGTCCTTCTGCTCGACCGTCGACTCCTGGGGCCGGGACTCTCCCAGCCGCAGGCCGGCCGCGAGGATCTGCGTGCGCGCGTCGTTCTCCGACATGTTGGAGACGGCCGGTACCGCCACCGTCTGCGGCGTCGGCGGACCGCTGAAGATCTGGTACGCGACGAACCCGATCACGCCGAGCGCGAGCACCACGGCCAGGACGATGCCGATCACCTTGGCGGTGCTGCGCCGGGGCGGCTCGTAGTAGTCGTCGTAGTCGTCCACGGGCGGCGGGGTGTGGCGCCCGTTGATCCGCCGGGTGGCGCCGGTGGACGGGCTTGCGGCGATCATGGCCGTGCGCTCGTCGTCGCTCATCACCAGCGGCGCCATCGGGGCCTGCCCGTTGCGCACCCGCACCAGGTCGGAGCGCATCTCCGCGGCGGACTGGTACCGGTTGAGCGGGTTCTTCGACAGCGCCTTCAACACCACCGCGTCGAGCGCGGACGAGATGCTCGGGTTGAGCTCGGACGGGCGCCGCGGCTCCTCCCGTACGTGCTGGTACGCCACGGCCACCGGGCTGTCGCCGGTGAACGGCGGCTCCCCGGTGAGCAGCTCGAACAGCACGCAGCCCGCCGCGTAGACGTCGGAGCGGGCGTCGACCGCCTCGCCACGCGCCTGCTCGGGGGACAGGTACTGCGCGGTGCCGATCACGGCCGCGGTCTGCGTGACGTTCTGGCCCTCGCCGAGCGCGCGCGCGATGCCGAAGTCCATCACCTTGACCGCGCCGGCCCGGTTGATCATGATGTTGGCCGGCTTGACGTCGCGGTGGATGATGTTGTGGCGGTGGCTGAAGTCGAGCGCGGCGCAGACGTCGGCCATCACCTCGATGACCCGCTGCTGGGTCAGGGGGCCCTGCGTCTTGACGATCTCGCGCAGCGTCTGCCCGTCGACGTACTCCATGACGATGTAGGGCAGCGGGCCGAACTCGCTCTGCACCTCGCCGGTGTCGTACACGGCGACGATCGCGGGGTGGTTGAGCGCCGCGGCGTTCTGCGCCTCGCGGCGGAAGCGCATCTGGAACTGGGGGTCGCGTGCCAGGTCGGCCCGCAGCACCTTCACGGCGACGTCGCGGCCCAGCCGCGTGTCGAGCCCGCGATGCACCTCGGCCATGCCGCCGTAACCGAGCACCTCGCCCAGTTCGTAGCGCTCGGACAACAGTCGGGGGGTGGTCATCGGTGCCGGTTCCTGGGAGTCATGGATGATTCGGACATCATGCCGGGCCGCGCCGTCCGGCGGGGTGACCTCTCGGCCACCGCAGCGCCAGACCGTCGGTTGGACGGGTTCACCGGACGCTCCCCGTGACGATCACCAGGGAGAGCAGCCCGCCCGATACCGCCGATCCGGTCGAGACGCCCTCCCGACCCGTCACGGTACCGGGTCCGGCACCCTGCGGCGTCGGATCGACGGCGCCGATCGGTGGGAGCCCGCCGCGGAACAGCAGTACGCCGACCGCGACGGCGGCGAGGGTGAGCAGCACGAACAGCACGAGCAACAGGGTGCGCCCCGACGACTTCGGCTGCAGCCGGAACGACTGGGAGGACGCGCGGTGCGCAGGTGGCGCCGGCGTGGCGCGCCGGGCCGCGGTGGGGTGCGGCCTGCGGCCCGCACCCGGGTCCGGTGCCGGACGGGCCGGCGACGGCGCGGGCCTGGCCCCCTGCGGGACGGACCGCGGGGATGCGGGAACCGGCCGCGCCTGCCGCGGTGGCGTCGACCGCGCGGGGATCGGCGCCGACAGCGGCGCTGAGTGGGGCGATGAGCGGGGCGACGAGTAGGGCGACGACGGCGGCGCCGGGAACGGTGCGGACGGGAGTACCGCCTTCGGGGTGGCCTTCGGCGCGGCGCGCGACGGCGTGGACGGTGTGCGGGGAGGCGCGATCGGGCCGGCGACCGAGCCGAGCGGGGGGAGCGGTTCGCCGCGGCGCACGGCGGCCACGGCGAGCGCGAACTCCCCGCCCGTGGAGTAGCGCTGCGTGGGGTCCTTGACCAGCGCGGCGTCGATCAGCTCGCGCACCCCGGCCGGCACGCTCGGTGGCAGCGGTGGCGGGGGCTCCCTGACCTGCATCATCGCCACCGCCACCGCGCTGTCGGCGCGGAACGGCCGGTGGCCGGCCAGGCACTCGTACCCCACGATGCCCAGCGAGTAGACGTCGCTCGCCGGGCCGGCCTCGGCCCCGCTCGCCTGCTCGGGGGCGATGTAGTGGGCGGTGCCCATCACCATGCCCGAGCGGGTGACCGGCACCGCGTCGGCGGCCTTCGCGATCCCGAAGTCGGTGAGCTTCACGACCCCGTCGGTGCGCACGAGGATGTTGCCCGGCTTCACGTCGCGGTGCACGAACCCGCGCTCGTGCGCCGCCTGCAGCGCCCACGCGGCGTCCTCGATCAGCCGCAGCGTCTCGTCGGGGTCGATCGGGCCGTGGGAGATGAGCGTGGACAGCGGTTCGCCCCGCACCAGCTCCATCACGAGGTACGCGGTGCGCCTGCCGTTCGGCCCCACGTCCTCGCCGTAGTCGTGCACGGCCGCGATGCCGGGGTTGTCGAGGGAGGCGACGGTGCGCGCCTCGATGCGGAACCGGTGCAGGAACTCCGGGTCGTCGCCGAGCTCCGGCCGCAGGACCTTGACCGCGACGCCACGGCCCAGCCGGGTGTCGGAGGCCTCCCAGACCTCGCCCATGCCGCCGACGGCGATCCGGCGCTCGAGGAGGTAGCGGTCGTCGATCTTCTGACCCGCGGCGAGAACGGTCACCGGTCCGTCCCCAGCGCTTCTCGGATCACGGCGCGGCCGACGGGGGCGGCGACCGTGCCGCCCGTGGCCGCGAGGTTGCTGCGGTCCCCGCCCGACTCGACCAGCACCGCGACCGCGACCTGCGGGTCGTCGGCCGGGGCGAACGCGACGTACCAGACGTGCGGGGCCACCGACTCGGGGTTGGCCCCGTGCTCGGCGGTGCCGGTCTTGGCCGCGATCTGCACCCCGGTGATCTTGCCGCTGCCCGAGTAGCTGTTCTCGTTGTTGACCATCAGCTCGGTCAGCGTGCGCGCCACCGCCGGGTCGATGGCCTGGCCGATGCGGTCCGGGCTCGTGGTCTCGACCGGGGTGAGGTCCTGGCTCTGGATCTGGCTGATCAGGTGCGGCTGCATCACCACGCCGCCGTTGGCGATGGCCGCGACGATCATGGCGTTCTGCAGCGGCGTGAGCGCGACGTCGCGCTGCCCGATGCTGGACTGCTGCAGGGCGGCGGTGTCCGGGATGTCGCCGATCGTCGAGGTGGCCACCGGCATCGGCACCTGCAGGTCGGTGGTGCCGATGCCGAACGCCTCCGCCTGGCTTCGGATCGCCTGCTCGCCGAGCTCCGCGGACAGCTGGGCGAACGCGGTGTTGCAGGAACGCTGCAGCGCGTCGCGCAGGCTCGCCGTCTCGCCGGTGCCGCAGGCGTTGCCGTTGAAGTTCTGCAGCTGGGTGTTCGTGCCCTGCAGCGTGATCGCCGACGCCGCCGTGAGCTGGCTGTCCGGCGTGAACCGGCCGCTGGACAGTGCCGCGGCGGTGTCGATGAGCTTGAACGTCGACCCCGGCGGATACGTCTCGGAGATCGCCCGGTTCGGCAGCACCGGCGGGTCGGCCTCGTTGAACTGCTTCCAGGCCGCCATCCGCTCGTCCGAGTCGTGGCTCGCGAGCTTGTTCGGGTCGAACGACGGCGTCGACACCATCGCGAGGATCTCGCCCGTCTTGGGGCGCAGAGCCACGACCGACCCCGTGTAGCCGCGGCTCGACAGCTGCTCGTAGGCGGCCCGCTGCACGGCCGGGTCGATGGTGAGCACGACGTTGCCGCCGCTCGGGTCCCGGCCGGTGATCAGGTCGGAGAGCCGGCGCGCGAAGAGGCGGTCGTCGCTGCCGTTCAGGACCGCGTCCGCCGCCCGCTCGATCCCGCTGGAGCTGTAGGTGATCGAGTAGTAGCCGGTGACCGGCGCGTACACCGGGCCGTCGGAGTACTGGCGCAGGTAGCGCAGGCGATCGCCGGTCTCGGTGCTGCTCGCGAGGATCCGGTTCTCCGCGCTGATCTGGCCGCGCTTGCGGGAGTACTCGGCCAGCAGCACCCGCTGGTTGCGCGGATCGCTGCGGTAGTCACCCGCCTGCACCACCTGAACGTAGGTGAGGTTGCCCATCAGCAGAAGGACCATCGCCATCACGGCGATGGCCACACGGCGCACCGGGGTGTTCACGACGGCCGCTCCACCAGCTCGGTGCCGGCCTCGGCGATCGGCGGCAGCGGCGCGGCCGGGCGGCGCGGCAGCGGGGCACGGGCGGCGTTGGAGATGCGCAGCAGCAGCGCGACGAGCGCGTAGTTGGCGACGAGCGACGATCCGCCGTAGGACAGGAAGGGCAGCGTGAGGCCGGTGAGCGGGATGAGCTTCGACGCCCCGCCGATGACGATGAAGACCTGCAGTGCCAGCGTGAACGCCAGCCCGGTGGCGAGCAGCTTGCCGAAGCTGTCGCGCACGGCGAGGGCGCTGCGCAGCCCCCGCGTGATGAGCACCAGGTAGACGATCAGGATGGCGGCCAGGCCGATCAGGCCCAGCTCCTCGCCGAGCGACGACAGCATGAAGTCGCTCTCGGCGTACGGGACGAGGTCGGGGCGTCCGGCGCCGAGGCCGGTGCCGCCGACGCCGCCCGTGCCGAGCCCGAACAGCGCCTGCGCGATCTGGAACCCGGTGTTCTCGAAGTCCGAGAACGGGTCGAGCCAGACCTGCACGCGCACCCGGACGTGGGCGAACAGCTGGAAGGCGATCAGACAGCCGCCGAAGAAGAACAACAGGCCGATGAACAGCCACGAGACGCGCTCGGTCGCCACGTAGAGCAGCACCAGGACGATGCCGAAGAACAGCAGCGACGTACCGAGGTCACGCTCCAGCACCAGGACGCCGACCGAGAGCCCCCAGGCCACGATGAGCGGGGCGAGGTCGCGGGCCCGCGGCAGCTCCATGCCCAGGAACCGCCTGCCGGCGGTGCTGAACAGGTCCCGCTTCTGCACCAGGAAGGCCGCGAAGAACACGATCAGGAGGATCTTGGCGAACTCGCCGGGCTGGATCCCCACTCCGCCGATCCGGATCCACAGCTTGGCGCCGTTGACCTCCGAGATCGACGAGGGCAGCAGGCCGGGCAGCGCGAGCAGCACGAGACCGCCGAACCCCGCCGTGTAGGCGTAGCGGGCGATCGTGCGGTGATCGCGGACCACCCACATCACCGCCACGAACAGCGCGAGCCCGATCGCCGTCCACGCGATCTGCCGGGAGACGAGCTCCACCGGCGCCTCCCGCCCGGCCGCCAGCGCCCGTTCCACCCGTGCCAGGTCGAGCCGGTGGATCATCACCAGCCCCAGCCCGTTCAACAGCGCGACGCAGGGCAGGATCAGCGGGTCGGCGTAGGGCGCGAACCGGCGCACCGCCAGGTGGGCGATCGTGAAGAGCGCGAGGTAGGCCAGCCCCACCCACAGCAGTGACTGCGTGAGCTCCTGCTCCTGGTTGGCCTCCACCAGCGCCAGCGCACCAGTGACCAGCACCGCCGCGAACGCGAGCAGCACCAGCTCGATCCCGCGCCCGGTGGGCAGCGGAGCGGGGCTCGGCGGCGGCGATCCCGTGCGGGGCTCGGGGATGCTCATCGCCCGCCCTTGCCTGCGCTCGGGCGGCCCGGGAGGGGACGCCGCAGAGCGCGGGGGCTGCGGCGTCGATCCGATCGCTGACGATCGCCCATCTAGCTCACCGACCGGCAGTTGGTCCCAGGCTCGGGCACAGGCGTCGGCAGCGGGGTCGTGTCGACCGGGGGCTGCGGCTGCACGTTGGGATCGACGTTCGGGCCGGCGTTCGGTTGCGCGGGCGGCTGCACGGGCTGCACCGGCTGCGGCGGTTGGGGCGGTTGGGGCGGCGGGCAGGGCTCCAGCATCCGGCCGCGCAGCCGGTCGACCAGGCCACGGGCGCCGCCGAGCCCGTCGTCGGTGAGGATCCCGTCGCGCACCTGGCTGCGTTCGGTCTCGGGCAGGTCGTCCAGCGCGATGTCGGTGCGCTCCGCCACCGAGTACAGGGGCACCCCGATCACGTCCCCGTGCACGCCCTGGAAGATCACCACCTGCTCGGCGTCAGCCCCGACGAAGTACTGCTGCAGGACCCACATGCGCGCCAGGAAACCGCCCCCGACCAGCACGGCGAGCACCGCGACGACGGCGAGCACGATCCGCGTCCTGCCCTTGCGCCGGGTGGCAGGCGGGGCTTCCTGGGGCACGATCCGCTGCGGCGCCGTCCGGGTCATCGTGGTGGCCGAGGCCCGTGCGGCCGCCGAGTCCGGCGGTGGGCCGTCCTCCGAGCCGTCGCCCACCGAGCCGCCCACGATGGGCGCGTCCTCGCCGAAGTCGATGTCCACGACGTCGGCCACGATGCAGGTGATGTTGTCCGGGCCGCCGCCCCGCAGGGCCAGCTCGATCATCCGGTCCGCGCACTCCCGCGGGTCGCGGTAGGCCTGCAGCGTCTCGGCGAGCGTCTCGTCGCTCACCACGCCGGACAGCCCGTCGGAGCACAGCAGGTAGCGATCACCCGGCCGGGCCTCGCGGATCGTCAGCGACGGATCGACCTCCTGCCCGGTGATCGCCCGCAGCAGGAGCGAGCGCTGCGGGTGGGTGTGGGCCTCCTCCTCGGTGATCCGGCCCTCGTCGATCAACGACTGGACGAACGTGTCGTCCTTGGTGATCTGCGTCAAGAGCCCGTCGCGCAGCTGGTAGGCGCGCGAGTCACCGATGTGGACCAGCCCCAGCCGGTTGCCGGCGAACAGGATCGCGGTGAGCGTGGTGCCCATGCCCTCGAGGTCGGGCGCGTCCGCGACGTGCCGCGTGATCGCGGCATTGCCCTCCACCGTGGCATCGCGCAGCTCGGCGAGCAGGTCGTCGCCCGGATCGTCCTCGTCGAGCGGGGCGAGCGCCGCGATCACCAGCGACGACGCCACCTCACCGGCGGCGTGGCCACCCATCCCGTCGGCGAGCGCGAGCAGCCGCGGGCCGGCGTACACGGCGTCCTGGTTGTTCTGCCGGACGAGCCCGCGGTCGCTGCGGGCGGAGTAGCGCAGGACCAGCGTCATCTCAGCGCTCCGACACTACGTTCAGGGGCAGATCGGCCGGCGCGACCGGCCCGGGCGGCGAGCGCCGGGGCACGGCGGTGGAACATGCGCCGGCTCATGATCGAAGCTCGATCACCGTCTTGCCGATGCGGACAGGGACGCCCGGGGGAACCCGGGTCGGCCCGGTGACCTTAGCCCGGTCGAGGTACGTGCCGTTTGTCGACCCGAGATCCTCGACGTACCACTCGTCACCCTGCATCGAGATGCGGGCGTGGCGAGTGGATGCGTAGTCGTCGTCGAGCACGAGCGTGGAGTCGTCGGCCCGGCCGATCAGGATCGGCCGGGAGTCCAACGAGATGCGCGTGCCGGCCAGCGCCCCCTGCGTGACGAGGAGCTGGCGCGGCGTGCGGCCCCGGCCCCTGCGGGCCGTGGCCCTGCCGCCCGGCACCAGCGCACGCAGGCCGGACGCGGCGTAGAGATCAGAGCGCACCACCCGGAGCGCGACCAGCACGAACAGCCAGAGGAGGGCGAGGAAGCCCGCCCTGGTCAGCTGCAGCACCAACTCCGGCACTCGCGGCGAACTCCGTTCTCTCCGATGTCGTCCTCACCCGGCCTCCACCCCGCGGCCTTCCGATCCTCGCCTACTGCGTGCGGAAGACCAGGCTCGAGTGCCCGACCCGGATCACGTCACCGTCGTTCAGCTGCCAGGTCTGCACCGGGTTGCCGTTGACGGTGGTGCCGTTCGTGGAACCGAGGTCGGTCAGCGTCGCGGTGTGACCATCCCAGCTGATCTCCAGGTGGCGACGCGACACGCCGGTGTCCGGGAGGCGGAACGACGAATCCTGCCCGCGCCCGATCACGTGGCTGCCCTGGGTGAGGTCGTACGTGCGGCCCGAGCCGTCGTCGAGCGACAGCGACGCCGACAGCTGCTGCTGGTAGCCGCCGTAGCCGCCCTGCTGGCCGCCGTAACCCTGGTCGTACCCGCCGTCGTAGCCCTGCTCGTACTGCTGCGGGGGGTAGCCGGCGCCCTGCTGCTGCCCGTAGCCCTGGTCGTACCCGCCCGGCCCGTAGCCCGGCTGCTGGCCGCCGTAACCACCCGGCTGGGGGTAGCCCTGCTGCTGGCCGCCGTAACCCTGGTCGTACCCGCCGCCCTGCTGGGGGCCGCCGTACCCGGCGCCGCCCGGCTGGGCGTAGCCCTGGTCGTACCCGCCGCCCGGCTGGCCGCCGTAGCCGCCGCCCTGCTGGGGGCCGCCGTAACCGCCGCCCTGCTGGCCGCCGTAACCCTGGTCGTACCCACCGCCCTGCTGCGGGCCGGCGTAGCCGCCCTGCTGCGGGTACCCGCCCTGCGGGCCGTAGCCCTGCTGGCCCTGGTCGGCCTGGTCGTACCCCCCTTGGCGCTGGTCGTAGGCGGGAGGGGCGTACGTCTGCTGCTGCCCGTATCCGCCGGGGGCACCACGGTCGTATCCGTACTGCCCGTTCTCCTCGGGGTGGCCCGGTTGCTGGCTCATGGGTGCTTCTCCTGCGTCGCGTGCTCGGATGGCGTCCCGGCGGGAAGCGTCGGGGTCCACGGTCGAGCGGGTGCGGAACTGTCCCGTGTGCAGCGCATCGGAGCGCTCCAGGAAGACTACGACCTCGCCGTAGGTGTCCCATCCCTGGTCGGCGAGTTGCTCGGTGACAGAGCTGGACAGCGAGTTCACGATCTCCGCTCGATCACCGCCCATGCGAGCGAGATCGGTGGGGCTGAGCAGCACCGTGAACCGGTTGGGCGCCAGCTGGCGACCTCCCGCGAGCTCCTCGATCCGGCCTTCGGCTTCCCTCAACAACGCCTGCACAACTTCCTGGGGAACGACGCTGCCGCCGAAGACCCGCGCGAAGGCGTCGCCCACCAGTCCCTGGAGACGGCGTTCGAACCTGTCGACGCGGCCCAACCGATCTTCCTCCGTTCGCATCGGCGTGTTGCTGGCAGTACCGATCGTATCTGTGCTAGTCGGCCCCGTGCCGCCCCCCGACCAGGGGCCGCCCGAAACCCCCTCCCACCCCCGTGCTAACTTCCCTCCTGCCAGGGCGAGTGGCGGAATGGCAGACGCGCACGGTTCAGGTCCGTGTGTCCGTAAGGACGTGAGGGTTCAACTCCCTCCTCGCCCACCGGGTACCCATGTTCGCGGATTGCGCTCACCGTTTGGTGGGCATCGGTGTTGATCTGGGGGGCCCAGCCCCCCAGACCCCCCGGCCGGGGGCTCCGCCCCCGGACCCCCTTCCACGTGGGCACCGCTCTTCCAGGTGGGCACCGCTCTTCCACGTGGGCGCCATTCGTTGGACCCCTTCCAGGTGGGCGCCGTTCGTTGGCCCTTGCCACGTGGGCGCCGTTCGTTGGCCCCTGCCGTTCTCGCCAGGGCTTCCCTCGGGTGCTGGTCCTCGGGTACCGGCCCTGGAGCGTTGGTGGCCTCGTCGTCGGGGCGTCTTCGCTGCTGTCCTCGCGGCATCCGTTCCCTTCGCCCGGGTGCGTGTGGATCTCCGTCATCCGATCATGGGGCGGGGGCTCGGTCCAGCACACGACAGTGGGTAACCGGTGAGCGGTCGGGGGAACCGGACCATCGCCGGTCGGGTGCCACCCGACCGGGGGTTGACTTGCTGGCCCGGTGCTCGCACGACCTTGATCAGGGGTTGGGCACGTCCTCGGGTCGGACCGAGCCCGTTGCCGACTGTGTCGAGTGGGCACGGCTGGTCACCGATCAGGAGCGCATCCATCGATCGGGGGCTGCTCAGACCGGCGTCAGCGGCGGACCGCGGGGCGGTCGGGGTGGTCGGAGAGGACGACCAGGTCGGCCTCCGCTTCGGGGGTGCGCTCTTCGGCGTAGCGGCCGTACGCCGGGAGGGTCCACCGCTCGTCGTCCGGAAGGGTGCGGGAGAGGGCGGCGGCCGACATCTCGAGGTGCACCGACAGGTCCACGGGGAGGCCGCGGCCCAGCAGCAGGGCGCCGGCCAGGAGCACCACGCCGTCGGCGGGGAGCTCGACGTACCGGTCCCGGTGGGCGCGGTCGGCCACCGCGTCCCACAGGCGGGGGAGCACCCGGCCCGAGCCGCCCGGCCCGGCGGGGTCGAGCACCTCGCGGCACAGGCCGCCTGCGTCGAGCCAGCCGTCGAGGAACTCGTCCGGGTCCTCGCGGCCGAACTCCAGGCGCAGGGATGCCGGGCGCAGGAAGTCGCCCGCGCTCACGACCACGGCCATGCGGCCCCGCGTGCGCAGCTCGTCGGCCACCCGCTCGGCGAGGGCGAGCGGGCGCGTGGGCGGGGGGCCGTCGAGGGCGAGGCGCACCCGTCCGGGGCGGGCGTCGACCAGCTCCACGACCTCGTCGACGAGGCGGGCCGGGGTGACGGGTGTGATCTGCACGACCTGCAGCCGGACCTACTGGCGATAGCCCTCCACGACGTTCGCGGAGCGCTCCTGCGCCGCGTCCGGGTCGAGGCCGGCGCGGCGGCGCGCGTCCCGCTGGCGCAGCAGGTCCCAGTAGCGGTCCAGCTGGACACCCAGCTCGTTCAACCGCTGCTGCTCGGCCTCCGACAGCGCCTGGCCCACGTGGGCCCGCTCGAGCCGGTGCTCCTCGGCCACCAGCTCGTCGATGTGGCGGTGCAGCTCGTCGTCGTTCATCCGGGTTCCCGTCCGATCGGTGGGTGCCGTCGCCGCCCGTTGTACCCGACACTCGACACCGTGGCACCCGACCGCGCCACCGGCACCTCCATCACCCGCGCCCTGCGGGTGGTCGAGGCCGTCGCCGCGGCGGGCGACGGGGTCACGGCCAAGGTGATCGCGCGCCGCGTCGGCATCCCGCTGCCGTCGGTCTACCGGGCCATCGGGACGCTCGTCGACGAGGGCTACCTCGTGCGGCTGCCCGAGGCCCGTGGCTACGGCCTCGGCTACCGCGTCGCGCAGCTGCACCGGAGCCTCGCCGAGCAGATGCGGCCATCGGCGCTCGTCCGGCAGGTGCTGCACGACGTGCACACCGGGGTCGGTGCGGCGTCGTACCTCGCCGTGCTCCGGGACCTCGACGTGGTCGTGGCCCACGTCGACGACTGCGCCCGGCATCCCCGGCCCCACCTGATGCGGGTCGGTGAGCCGGTGGCACCGCACACCACGGCCGCGGGCATGGCGGTGCTCGCGGACCTCCGGCGTGGCCCGCTCGCCGAGCTCTCGGCCCGGGCCGGCCCCGTGGACGACGCCGTGCTCACCCGGATCCGGGCCGACGGCACGGCCGTGGAGACCCACGAGTACCAGCCGGGCACAGCCGGGATCGCGGCTCCCGTGCACGACCGGCACGGCGTGGTCCGCGGCGCGCTCGGGGTGACCGTTCCTCGTGCAGAGTTGACCGCTCGTCGCAGCGAGCTGGTGCGGGCCGTGCGCGAGGCCGCGGCCAGCGTCGATCAGGAGGCCCCTGCGGGCTGAGTGCGCGAACCGGTCCCGATCTCGTCGATGACGGGCCTTCAGCCGCGGAGGCCTGCGAGCTGGTCGAGGGTGCGCAGCACCTCGTCCTCACCCGCGTCGGGCAGGGAGTGGAGCACCCGGTCGACCCCCGCCGCCGTGTACGCCTCGAGCACGGCACGGTCCGGAGGGGCGGCGAACACGGTGACGGTGAGGTGGCCGCGCCCCGCGTCGACGGTGCGACGGCGCAGCTCGGCGATGCGCCCGGCGAGCGCGTCCACGTCCTCGCCGGGGGCGCCGCGCGGCATCCAGCCGTCGCCGTGCGACAGCACCCGGTCCAGCACGGACGGTCCCTCCCCACCGATCAGCACCGGGGGCGTGCGCAGTGGCTTGGGCCACGACCAGATCGGGTCGAAGTCGACGAACTCGCCGTGGAACTCGGCCTCGTCCTCGGTCCAGATCGCCCGCATGGCGGCGATGTGCTCGAGCATCCGCCGGGTCCGGGTGCGCGGGTCGACGCCGTGGTTGGCCATCTCCTCGCGGTTCCAGCCCGGTCCGACGCCGAACTCGAACCGGCCGCCCGAGAGCCGGTCGAGGCTCGCGATCGTCTTGGCCAGCCCGATCGGGTGGTGCTGGAGCACCAGGGAGACGGCCGTGCCCAGCGTGATCCGCTCGGTGACCGTCGCCATCGCGGCCAACGCGACGAACGGGTCGTACGTGTGGGAGTAGCGGCGGGGCAGCTCGGCCCCACCCGACCACGCCGACTCCCGGCTCGTGGGGATGTGCGTGTGCTCGGTGAGGAACAGCCCGTCGAACCCCCGCTCCTCGGTGGCCCGCGCCAGCGTCGGTCCGTCGATGCCGTAGTCGGTCAGGAAGATGAAGACGCCGTGATCCACGTGACCAGCCTCGCACCTGGGCGAGGGGTGGCGCACGGGGCTACCTTCCGGGGCATGCAGCGACGCACCGAACCGCCGTTCCGTGCCGATCACGTCGGCAGCCTCCTGCGCCCGCCCGCGCTCCTCGACGCCAGGGAGCGCTACGCGGCCGGCACCCTCGACGCCGAGGGCCTGCGTGCCGCGGAGGACGAGGCCATCAGGGACGCCGTCGCGATGCAGGAGGAGATCGGGCTGCAGTCGGCCACCGACGGGGAGTTCCGCCGCACGTCGTGGCACATGGACTTCATCTACCAGCTCGGCGGCATCGCGAAGACCGAGGAGCAGATCCGGGTCAGCATGCACAACGCGGAGGGGGAGAACGCGTTCACGACCGCGGGGCTCGCCGTCCGCGAGAAGGTCCGGCTCGACGAGCCGATCTTCGCCGACGCGTACCGCTACCTCGCCTCGCTCACCACGACCGCGACGCCGAAGCTCACGATCCCGTCCCCGAGCATGGTCCACTACCGGGCCGGCATCGGGGCCGTCGACCGCAGCGTGTACCCGGACGTCGAGGAGTTCTGGAGCGACCTGTCCGCCGCCTACGCGGCCGAGGTGCGTGCCATGGCCGACCTCGGCTGCCGCTACCTGCAGCTCGACGACACCAGCCTCGCCTACCTCAACGACCCCGCCCAGCGCGCCCAGATCGCGGCGCGGGGCGAGGACGCCGACCATGCGCATCTCCGCTACATCAAGCAGATCAACGCGGCGGTCGCGGACCGGCCGGAGGGCATGCGGATCACCACCCACATGTGCCGGGGCAACTACCGCTCGTCGTGGGCCGCCGAGGGCGGCTACGACTTCGTTGCCGAGGCGCTCTTCGGCGAGCTCGACGTCGACGGGTTCTTCTGCGAGTTCGACGACGATCGCTCCGGTGGGTTCGCACCCCTGCGGTTCGTGCCGCCGGGCAAGCAGGTGGTGCTCGGGCTCGTCACCACGAAGACCGGCCGGCTCGAGGACCCGGACAACCTCAAGCGCCGCATCGACGAGGCCTCGAAGTACGTGCCGCTCGACCAGCTGTGCCTGTCCCCGCAGTGCGGCTTCTCCTCCACGGTCGAGGGCAACGCACTCACGCTCCAGGAAGAGGTGGCGAAGCTGCGGCTGATCGTGGAGGTGGCGGAGGACGTCTGGGGCTGACGTGAGCGAGAACGTGCGTGAGAAGCGTGGAGCGGGCAGCCCGGGGCAGCCAGAACCTTGCTGGATCACCGGCGACTGCGGCCGACATGCGCGCTTCTCGAACACATTCTGACGGGCCGCCGGGCTGGGGTGCCCCGCTGCACGCCCGGGTGCTCGACCTCGCCGGCGTCGGTGCCGGCACCACGGTGCTGGACCTGGGATGCGGGCCGGGGACGTTCGCCGCGGCGGCGGTCGCACGCGGCGCCCGGGTGCTGGGCGTCGACGGCGACCGGTCCGCGGTGGCCGCGGCCGCCGCGGCGGTGCCGGGCGCGGACTTCCGGATCGGTGACGCCCACGACCCGCCGCCCGGTCCGTTCGAGCTGGTCGCGGCCGTGCAGCTGCTCCAGCACGTCGCGAACCCGGTCGCCGTGCTGCGCGCCGCCGGGCGGGTGGGCGCATCCGTCGCCGTCACGACGTGGGGGCCCGAGGAGGAGTGCGACGTGCGCGCCTTCGGCGAGGCCCTCGCGGCCTGGCTGCCGCCGCGCCGGCCGCCGTCCGGGCCGCCTCCGCTCACCGACCCGGCCCGCCTGCGCAAGATCGTCGGGCTCGCCGGGCTGACGGTCGGTGCCGAGGACGAGGTCGAGTGCCCGTTCACCTACCCCGACGCGGACGCGCTGGTCGGCCCGCTGCTCGCGTCGGGGATCGGGCGGGCGGCGGCCGCGCGGGCGGGCGAGGCAGCGGTCCGGAAGGCGGTCCTGGCCCGCCTCGACGTCAACCGGACGAGAACCGGGGGCTACGTGCTCCGGAACCGGTTCCGGGTGCTGGTGGCGACCCGCTAGGGGTGTCAGCAAAGTGGCTTTGCTGACACGAGGCGTCGTGGAAGTGGCTTTGCTGACCTGCCTCAGGCGCTCAGGCGCGTCGCCAGCTCCGTGAGGGAAGCCACCGACACGTCGGCCTCCGGGTCCGCCCCCGGAGGAGGGGTGGCCGCGGGGCCGTGCTCGGCCGGGCGGTGGACGTACGCCGTGCGCAGGCCGCGGGCGCGGGCGGCGGCGAGGTCGCTGGTGTGGGCGGCCACCATCAGCACCCGCTCCGGGGGCAGGCCGAGCAGCCGGGCGGCGCCGTCGTAGACCTCGGGGTCGGGCTTGTAGTGCCCGAAGAGCTCTGCGGAGAGCACCGTGTCCCACGGCAGGCCGCCGTGCTTGGCCATGTCGACGAGCAGCGCGACGTTGCCGTTGGACAGCGACGCGATCACGTACCGCTCCTTGAGCCGGGTGAGGCCCGCGACGGAGTCCGGCCAGGGGGTGAGCCGGTGCCAGGCGAGCACGAGCTCGGCGCGGGCGTCGGCCGGCACCCCGGGCACACCGAACTCGGCCAGCAGCTCGTCCAGCGACGCCCGGTGCAGGTCGTCGAGGGAGGTCCAGGGCTGCTCGCCGCGGCGCACCCGGTCCATCGACGGGACGTACCGCCCGCGCCACGCGTCGGCGAAGGCCTCGGCGTCGACGCCCGGCAGCTGGCGACGCACCTCCCGCGCCACCCCGGACCGCCAGTCCACCACCGTGCCGAAGACGTCGAAGACGAGCGCCCTGATCTCCACCCGGCGAGCCTAGGCCGCCTAGATCGCGTACCGCTTCCCGAGCAGGTCGCGGCAGGTGTGGCCGTTGGCCTCGATCCCGACCCGGGTGAGCCGGGCCCGCCGCAGGTGCAGCGGTACCTGCTCCGCGCTGATCGGCAGGCCGTCCGGGTCCAGCAGCAGCGGCGCGTCCGGGCCGTGCGGCAGGCCCACCTCGGCCCGCCGCTGCCGCAACCGGTCCAGGTCGCTCGACGGCGGCAGGTCCCCGAGCCGGGCGGTGGCCAGCTGCTCCGGTGTCCAACCGGCGTCCACCAGGGGCCGCGCCAGGCGGTCCTGCCCGGCCAGAGCGGCCTTGCGCAGGAACACCGCGCGCAGCTCGTCCAGCTCGGACTGCGCCTGGCCGGGGAACGCGGCCACGAACCCGGCCCGTGCGGCGACGCCCTCGTTGATCGTGGCGGCGACGAAGTGGTCGTCCAGGGCGATGTCCACGCGCGTCACGCCCGGGACCGCGGCGACCGCGTCGTGGGCGTCGGCCACCATCAGCCAGGCGAAGTTGGGTGCGCAGAAGAACGTGGGCAGGCGCAGCCGCACGGTCGCGACCCCGTCGCCGGACACGGTGCACGCCGACACGAACCGCAGGTCGGTGATCGGTTCGTCCAGCTCGGGATCGCGCACCGTGCCCAGCGCCGCCCACACCGCGGCGGCGAGACCGATCACGGGGTGCCGGCCGCCGCGGCGTCGGTGAGCAGCTGCTCGCCGGGCTTCTCCTGCTCGCCGGCCGACGTCCGCGGCAGGCACTCCGCGGGCACCGGGATGTCGTAGAGCTTGGCCGCGTTCAACCCGAGGATCTTCTTCTTGCCCTCCGCGGTCAGTCGCGGGTAGTCGGAGAAGGCGTCGTCGTCGGGCATCTGCCAGTCGACGAAGCCCTCGACCTGCCACTTCGGCTCCCAGATGCCGTAGTCGCTGCCGAAGGTCATCTTGTCCTCGCCGACCCAGAACAGCAGCTCGCCCATCACCTTGGCGAAGAACTTCGGGCGGGCGTGCATCAGGCCGCCGATCACGACCGACAGGCCGGCGTAGACGTTGGGCTCCTGCAC